>DENG01000099.1:5115-9128 GCA_002359975.1 Polynucleobacter sp. UBA2650 | reverse complement strand
AATATATTGAGGCCGGTTGGATTTCATTGGCTGCTAATGCTGATTTTGGCGGACAAGGGCTCCCCATTACTCTAGCCACACCCGTCAATGAGATGTGGCACTCAGCCAATATGGCATTCATGTTGTGCCCCATGTTAACTGCCGGTGCGATTGAAGCAATAGAGCATCACGCTTCTTCTGAGCAGCAAGCGCTCTATTTGCCACCCCTTGTTTCTGGCCAATGGGCTGGAACCATGAACTTGACCGAGCCCTCTGCGGGATCTGATCTCTCCGCGGTGAGTTCAAAAGCGATTCCAAACGGTGATCACTATTTAATTAGTGGTACCAAGATCTTTATTACTTACGGCGAGCATGACTTTACTGAAAACATTATTCATTTAGTACTTGCACGACTGCCCGACGCGCCCCCAGGGGTCAAGGGTATATCGCTGTTCATTGTTCCTAAGTTTTTAGTGAATACCGATGGCAGTTTGGGCAAACGTAATGATGTGCAATGCGTCTCGATTGAACATAAATTAGGGATTCATGCGAGCCCGACGGCGGTAATGTCTTTCGGTGAGACTGGTGGTGCAATTGGCTATCTGGTTGGTGAAGCCAATCGTGGACTGGAGTATATGTTTACCATGATGAACAATGCGCGCTTAGCGGTTGGTTTAGAAGGCGTTGCTATTGCCGAACGCGCTTATCAGCAAGCAGCGCAATATGCACGAGAGCGCGTGCAGGGTAAGGTCCCACAAAAAACAGATAAGCTTCCAATCTTGCACCACGCTGATGTACAGCGCATGTTGATGCTCATGAAGACGCAGACAGAAGCCATGCGGGCGCTCGCCTATATTGCCGCAGCACAATCCGATCTCGCACAAAAGCATCCAGATGCGTCTGTTCGTGATGCCAGTCAAAAGCGCGTGGATTTGCTGACCCCGATTGTGAAGGCATGGTCTACCGAGCAGGCGATTGAGATTGCCTCACTCGGAGTACAGGTGCATGGAGGTATGGGCTACATTGAAGAGACCGGTGCCGCTCAACATCTACGAGATGCACGCATCACCACGATTTATGAGGGCACCACCGGAATACAGGCAGGAGATCTATTAGGACGGAAGATTGTTCGAGATGAGGGGCAAGAGGCAAAAAGTCTTTTTAAAGAAATGCAAGCCTGCGTTACCGATCTCAAACAATCTCCCTCGGAAGAGTTGCAAACTATTGGTCATGAACTGGAGAAAGCCATTGCCGCTTTAGATCAGGCAGTGGATTGGTTATTGAAGATGCATACCAAAAATCCCCAAGCTACATTAGCAGGTGCTTACCCACTCCTTAAATGCTTTGGTACTGTTTGCGGTGGATGGCTTTTGGCCAAATCTGCATTGATTGCTTCCCATAGACTTCAAAAAAATTCAGGTGATCGCTTTGCCCAACAAAAGATTGGAAGCGCTATCTTTTATACCCATGAAGTTCTAGCGCAGGCGCCTGGGCTTGTTAGCACCATTTGCTCTGGAGAGTCTGTTGCTAAGGCGATGAATGATAGCTTGGCTGATTTGTTGAACTAAGAAATACCAACACAACGCATACCAATTTCTGCTAACAGGCCTGCTTTCTGGCCATTTTCTCTTGCATCGCTTGCACTGGCGTTACCATCTACCGCCCGCTGCGCAACCCCATGTAAGATGGCTGCAATACGAAAGAAGTTATACGCCATATAAAAGTTCCAATCAGAGTTTACCGTTCTGCCGGAGTTTGTTTCATACCACTCTATGTATTCTTTTTCAGTAGGAATTCCGAGCTTCACCAAATCAAGTCCACCAATACCGCGCCATAGTGATGGGGGGATTCGCCAAGCCATGCATTGATAAGAAAAATCTGCCATGGGGTGGCCTAGGGTTGAGAGTTCCCAATCAAGCACCCCGATCACTTTATTTTCTTTGTGGTCAAAGACCATGTTATCTAAACGAAAGTCACCATGCACAAGGGTCGTTTCATCATCAGCGGGAATGTGATGAGGTAACCATTCGATTAGTTTTAAAAGTGCTTCTGGAATGGGAATAGTGCTTTCGTTCACTTGGCGTGACCAACGACCTACTTGGCGACTAAAGTAATTTCCGGGTTTACCAAAACTTTCTAAACCGATTGCTTGGTAATCCACTTTATGAATCGCAGCAATCACTCGATTCATCTCATGGTAGATTGCACGTCGATCAAATTGGCTGAGATGGGGCAAGGATTGGTCATTGAATACGCGTCCGTCTAAGAAGGACATGAGAAAGAAGGGTGTGCCGATTACCGACTCGTCCTCACAGTAAGACAGCATCTTGGGTACTGGGACCTCTGTCATTGAGAGTGCTTGCATCACGCGGTATTCTCGGTCAATCGCATGGGCCGAGGGTAATAACTTGCCAGTTGGCTTCTTACGCAGCACCGCATGTTGATTGCCGGAACTGATTTTGTATGTTGGGTTGGATTGACCGCCTACCAATGGGCTCACTTCTAGACCTTCAGTATCCCAGCCTAAATCTTTAAGATATAGCTCGAGCGCTTTTGTATTAAACGAGATGCTCACGCAATGCTCTATAAAGAACTAACGAGATGTGCGCCATCGACCGGGATGGTGCTGCCAGAGATTGCTTTGCCAGCATCGGATGCCAAGAGCAGAATGGGTCCATCCAAATCACTCAGTTCACTAAAGCGCCGACTCGGAATCCGTAGACGCAATTTTTCTCCAAGCTCGCTTTGTAAAAACTCTCGATTCAAATCGGTCACCACATATCCCGGCAGGATAGCGTTCACTCGGATTTGATAACGAGCCAGCTCTAAAGCCATCGTCTTAGTCAGTTGAATGACGCCTGCTTTGGAAATGGCATACGGGGCAACTCCATTGATTTGGCGCTCGCCTAATATCGATGCCATATTAATAATCGATCCGCTGGTCTTGCTTGCCACCATGTGGCGTGCTGCTTCGGTCGCTACTAACCATACTCCCTTGAGATTGGTGTCAATCACTTGATCCCAATCTGTCTCGGTTTGCTCTAGAAGGCTTTTGGTCACCGAGATACCAGCGTTATTAATCACAATACTGGGTGTGCCCCATTCAGAAATGGCATCAAAGCAGGCTTTGACGCTTTCAATATTGGTCACATCGAGGGGGAAGGCTTTCGCTAAACCACCTTTTTGTTCGATTGCTTTGACAATAGACTCGAGTTGATCGATGCGCCTAGAAGCAAGTGCTACTTTTACACCCATGCTGGCCAATAGTTCACTACAGTGACGTCCAATTCCGCTGGAGGCGCCAGTGACCAAAGCAAGTTGACCATCTAGACGAAAGCGCTCAGCAGGGCTCATGCCTTTTGATCCAAAAGTTTTCTGGCCATACTCCAACGATGTACTTCACTGGGACCATCGTAGATACGGAAAGCACGCATATCGGTAAAGATACGCATTACCGCAGTTTCGCCCGTCACACCTTGTCCACCCATAATTTGAACACAGCGATCCACGACTCGCCATTCAGCTTCTGAGCAAATTACTTTGGCACGGCTGGATTCATAATTACATTTCTCACCTTGATCAAGCAACCATGCGGTATGCAAAATATGCAAGCGTGCGGTTTGAAGATCCATGTCATTGTCAGCCAACATAAATCCAACACCTTCATGATCGCCGAGCCGTTGACCAAAAGCCTGTCGCTTTTGTGCATATGCTAGTGCAATATCGTGCGCACGCCGGGCTTGACCTAGCCAACGCATGCAATGGGTCAATCGTGCGGGGGCAAGACGCACTTGTGCATACCGAAAGCCTTTACCGACTTCACCCAAAATTTGATCTTCGGGAACACGTAAATTATTAAAACCCAACACACTATGCCCGCCCGCAAAACACTGATCCATCGAATCCATATTGCGTTCAATCTCAATTCCAGGAGCATCCATGTCGGATAAAAACATGGTCGCTTGGCCATCTTCGGTACGTGCCATGATGATCACATAGTCAGAGCCATCGGCACCAGTGATAAACCATTTACG
>DENG01000099.1:0-5031 GCA_002359975.1 Polynucleobacter sp. UBA2650 | reverse complement strand
GCGGGACTGGCAACTTGTTCCATCAAATGAATATTGCCCTCATCTGGCGCATGAATATTCATGGCAATTGGGCCTAATCGCGAATAGCCAGCCTCTTCAAAGACGATAGCCTTTGCAACATGGCTTAGGCCTAAACCACCATGTTTTTTAGAAGCATGCGGAGTAAGAAGACCTTCTTTTTTGGCAAGCTCAACTAGTGTTTGACGTAATTCAGGGGAGGGTCCGTGTGGTGTTTCCCGGGGATCGCCCTCCAAGGGTATGATCTTTTGAGTAATAAATTGCCTAGTTTGATCCCTTAGGGCAATTAGCTCAGGCGATATTGAAAAGTCCATATCTCATTGTAATAGCAGGTATTTAAGGAAATTTATAAATTTTCAAGTTCTAGAGCCCTGTAATGATTAGGGTTTTCGCTATACAGGGGGATCATTTAGATCCACTATTCTTAGGGTTTTCAGGTTTAAAGGGCTTCGCATTGTGGTTTCTGATGATCTCATCCTACAGACAAAAAACTTGAGCAAATCGTTTTATGGATTTACAGCAGTTAGTAATGTCAATCTCAATGTAAAGCGAGGAAGTATTCACGCTTTAATTGGACCCAATGGAGCGGGTAAGACCACCTGCTTTAATTTGCTGACTAAATTCTTAGAGCCTAGCTCAGGTCAGATTGATTTCAATGGCCACGATATTACGAAAGAAAAGCCAGCGCAAATCGCCAAGCGCGGCATTATTCGTTCTTTTCAGATCTCCGCCGTATTCCCGCACATGACAGCTCTAGAAAACGTTCGTATTGGTCTTCAACAAGAGCTTGGTACTTCTTTCTTCTTTTGGAAAAGCGAGAGCTCTCTCGACATCTTGAATGATCGCGCTATGGATGCACTCCGCCAGGTTGGTCTTGATAGCTTTGCTGATGAATTAGCAGTTAATCTGCCTTATGGGAGAAAGCGTGCCCTTGAGATTGCCGCAACGGTTGCCATGAACCCAGAGCTAATGCTACTAGATGAACCCACGCAGGGAATGGGACATGAAGACGTGAGTCTTGTCACCGAGTTGATTAAACGAGTATCGCAGGGTAGAACGGTATTGATGGTTGAGCATAATATGAAGGTCGTTGCAAACATCGCCAATACGATTTCTGTATTACAGCGCGGCGAGGTGATTGCTGAAGGACCGTACGAGCAGGTCTCAAAAAATCCACAGGTAATGGAAGCCTATATGGGTACGGCTGATTCTGAGCTACAAGGACATTAATTCCCGATGAGCTCACTGGCTTTAGAGATCCAAAACCTGAACGCTTGGTATGGCGAGTCCCATGTGTTACATGGCATCAACTTATCCGTGCATAAAGGCGAGGTGGTCTGTTTACTCGGTCGAAATGGCGCAGGCCGCACCACGACTCTTCGATCCATCCTCGGCCTCGTTGGTAATCGCACTGGCTCAATCAAAGTAAATGGACATGAAGTCATTGGTATGCCAACCTATCAGGTGGCTCAATTAGGCATTGGCTATTGTCCTGAGGAACGCGGTATTTTTACAAGCCTCACCTGTGAGCAGAATTTAATGTTGCCACCCAAAGTGGGTGAGGGGATGGCAATGTCCGTGGATGAGATTTATCAAATGTTTCCCAATCTTTATGAGCGGCGCTCTAGTCCGGGTGGCAAGCTATCGGGAGGCGAGCAGCAAATGCTAGCGATTGCACGAATCTTGCGCACTGGCGCTAGCCTACTTTTATTAGATGAAATTACTGAAGGATTGGCACCAGTCATTATTCAGAAGTTAACGGAAGTGGTTCGTGCATTAAAAGAACGTGGATTCACCATTATTTTGGTGGAACAAAATTTTCGATTTGCTTCAAAGCTCGCAGATAGAAACTATGTAATCGAGCATGGGCAAGTTGTAAAAACGGTCGAGAGGGGTGAACTCGAGGCTAGTCAGGAAGAGCTCAAGATTTTATTGGGTGTGTAGTTTTAATAAGTTGAAAAAAGTTTATAAGGAGAAGTTCAAATGAAAAAAACAGCAATTGCAACATTAGTCGCTTCCTGCTTTATGGCAGCAGCGATTCCTGCTCAGGCTCAAACGGTTTCAGATAATGAGGTACGGATTGGTGTGTTAACAGACCTCTCCGGAATTTATTCTGCGATTGAAGGTCCTGGCGCACTCTTGGCGGCTCAGATGGCTGCCAAAGATTTTGGTGGCCAAGTATTAGGCAAGAAGATTGTGATTACATCGGCAGATACCCAATCTAAAGCAGACCTTGCGAGCTCGAAAGCACGCGAGATGTTTGAAAAAGATAAAGTGGACATGATTGTCGGTAACGTTTCTACTGCCTCAGCACTAGCTGCTATGGAAGTGGCTGAGCAATTCAAGCGAGTTTCGATTGTTAATGGTGCAGCATCTTTGCAAATTACTAATGAGAAGTGCACCCCATACAGCATTCACTATGTCTACGATACCTATGCTCTCTCACGTGGAACCGGTAAAGCAGTGGTCGATTCTGGTAAGAAGACTTGGTTCTTTGTCACGGCAGATTATGCATTCGGCCATACCCTAGAGCGTGATACTACTGAAGTGGTTTTGGCTAGTGGTGGAAAAGTATTAGGCGGTGTAAAGCATCCAATTAACACCACCGATTTCTCCTCGTTTATGGCTCAGGCTCAATCGTCTAAGGCAGAGGTTATTGGCTTAGCTAATGCGGGCGGCGACACCATTGGATCGGTCAAGCAAGCTGCTGAGCTTGGCATTATGGGATCGAAACAAACGGTTGTACCATTGCTAATGTTTACAAGCGATATTCAAGCCCTTGGCTTAAGACAAACAGCTGGTATGACATTTACTGAAGGTTGGTATTGGGACTTTAATGACGCCAATCGTAAGTTTGCTGAGCGCTTCATGAAGGAGTTCAAGGGTAAGGCTCCAACATCGGTTCAAGCTGGTGTTTATTCTGCAACGATGCAGTATTTGAAAGCCGTAGAAGCAACAAAAACGGATAACTCAGATGCGGTCATGAAACAGATGAAATCCATTGAAATTAATGATGGCCTCTTCAAAGGCAGAATTCGTGCTGACGGTAAGTTTGAGCATGATATGTATTTGCTCGAAGTCAAAAAGCCTAATGAGTCTAAAGGGCCCAATGACGTAGCGAAGGTTGTTAAGGTTATTGCTGCTAAAGATGCAACTTTGCCCTTAGCGCAATCGAAGTGCAAATACGTCACTAAGTAATTGAGGACTGCTCCAAGTCATGTTTGAGTTACTCGGAATCACCCCGCAAGCCTTAGTCTCACAGCTCTTAATTGGACTGATTAACGGTTCTTTCTATGCGCTGTTGAGCTTGGGCTTGGCGGTGATTTTTGGTTTATTGAATGTGATTAACTTCACTCACGGCGCTCAGTATATGTTGGGCGCCATGGTGGCGTGGATTGGATTAACTCAAGTGGGTAATTGGATTGGGATGCCAGAGTTTCAGATCAACTATTTTGTTGCTCTGTTTCTGGCGCCTCTGATCGTAGGACTTTTTAGCATCGTGATTGAAAAAACGATGCTAAAGCGTCTTTATCACCTTGATCACCTGTATGGCCTGCTCTTAACCTTTGGGCTTGCCTTAGTGATAGAAGGGATGTTCCGTCATTGGTTTGGCGCATTAGGTAATAGCTATCCTGTGCCAGAGTTATTACAGGGCGGCATTCGGGTTGCCGAACTCTTTTTGCCGTATTACCGATTGTGGGTTGTTTTCTTAGCATTGATCGTTTGCTTTGCCACCTGGTATTTTATTGAGCGCACTAGCTTGGGCAGTTTATTGCGAGCTGGTACTGAGAACCCGCGTTTATTGCAGGCTCTGGGCGTGAACGTTCCATTGATTGTGACCCTCACGTATGGGGCGGGTTGTGCGCTTGCTGCTTTTGCTGGGGTCATGGCCGCTCCTGTCTATCAAGTAACCGCAGTGATGGGTTCTAACTTAATCATTGTGGTATTTGCCGTGGTTGTCATCGGTGGCATGGGATCCATTGCGGGTGCGATTGTCACAGGATTGGGATTAGGAGTCATAGAGGGACTCACTAAAGTGTTTTACCCTCAAGCCTCTTCGGTCTCAATCTTTGTAATCATGATTATTGTTCTTTTAATTAAGCCCGCTGGACTGTTTGGGAAATCTAACTAATGATGAAATCCAAACTCTCGACGCTCGATAAAATTTCTTTAGTGATCATTGCACTGTTGGCATTGATTCCATGGCAGGGTTTTGTATATGACCTGTTTATGATGAAGGTATTCTGTTTTGCAATCTTTGCGGCATCTCTAAATCTTCTTCTCGGGTTTGCCGGCCTCCTATCTTTTGGTCATGCTGCCTTTTTTGGAACTGGTGCGTATATCACTGCCTATGTCATGAAAGAGTGGGGGATGACCCCTGAGCTTGGTTTGATCTGTGGAGTGCTGTGCTCTACCGCATTAGGCTATGTTTTTGGTGCTCTAGCAATTCGGCGTCAAGGTATTTACTTTGCGATGATTACCTTAGCTCTCGCACAAGTTATTTATTTCTTGGCAACTCAAGTGCCATTCACCAATGGTGAAGATGGTATTCAGGGTGTCCCGCGCGGTAAGTTCTTAGGCTTGATTGAGCTGTCCAGTTCAACCCATATGTATTACTTCGCATTGATCGTCTTTATCTTGGCATTTTTCATGATCAAGCGGATTGTGAGTTCACCTTTTGGCCAAGTAATGAAATCCATTCGAGAGAACGAGCCACGCGCTATTTCCTTAGGCTATGACGTTAACCGTTACAAATTGATTGCATTCACTCTGTCAGCTGGCCTCGCTGGTTTGGGCGGCGGACTCAAAAGCTTAGTTTTACAGCTTGCATCGCTATCGGATGTTTTCTGGCACACCTCTGGTGAGGCGGTACTGATGACCATTCTCGGTGGCATTGGCACCTTATGGGGCCCTGTCGCTGGAGCCGCTGTGATCATAAATCTACAAAATTATTTAGCTAACTTAGGCGGTTGGAGCACGATTGCAACCGGAGCTTGACTTCTTGGGCGCACT
>DENG01000082.1:3596-4818 GCA_002359975.1 Polynucleobacter sp. UBA2650 | reverse complement strand
ACTCTCCTCTTAAATAGGGGAACAGAAGATGGGCTCATTCACTGTTGTTATCCCAGCCCGACTTGCTTCGTCTCGGCTCGAGCGCAAAGCACTTGCAGACTTAGGGGGCAAGCCCATGGTTGTAAGGGTTGCCGAACGTTCGGCCCAATCGGCAGCCAACCGAATCATTGTCGCAACCGACGCCCAAGAAATCGAGTCCGTTTGCAAAGCTGCCAATCTAGAGGTCATGATGACTCGCGAGGATCACCCAAGCGGTACTGATCGGCTTGCTGAGGTAGCTCTGCAATTAGGCTTAAACGATGAGGCCATTGTTGTGAATGTGCAAGGTGATGAGCCTCTCATTCCGGTCGATCTCATTAATCAAGTTGCAAAGACTTTGCAATCTAAGCCCCATTGTGCGATGGCTACTGCTGCAGTAGCTATTCATGATCAGAGTGAGATTACCAATCCAAATGCTGTAAAGGTGGTTCTCAGCAAAAATAATGAGGC
The DNA here is from genome assembly GCA_002359975.1 of Polynucleobacter sp. UBA2650. GTDB lineage: Bacteria > Pseudomonadota > Gammaproteobacteria > Burkholderiales > Burkholderiaceae > Polynucleobacter. The sequence goes on along the minus strand of DENG01000082.1, from coordinate 4,329 downwards.
GCTTTATTTTTCAAGATCTACCATCCCCTTTGATCGCAACCACAGCTCTCCTATCTACTATCGGCATTTGGGGATCTATGCTTACAGAACAGGTTTTCTGAAAGCATTCTCTAACTTGGCTATTTCACCCCTGGAGCAGGCAGAATCTTTAGAGCAACTACGTGCACTGTGGCATGGTTACGCCATTGCCGTTCACATCACCCCAGAGTCACCGCCCCCGGGCGTTGATACCCAGGCGGATTTAGATCGGGCTCGCCAGTTCTTTTAGGGTTTTTGCTGAGATTGGGGGCGCATAAAATCTGCCCCATCACCGTGCAATCTATTAGACTATGGGTTAATCAAGAATATAAATAGGGGATAACATGCGCTTAATTCTTCTGGGTGCTCCAGGTGCTGGCAAAGGCACGCAAGCTCAGTTTATTTGTCAGCAATTTGGTATTCCACAAATCTCGACGGGAGATATGCTGCGCGCCGCTGTAAAAGCAGGCACACCCCTTGGTATTGCTGCCAAAAAGATTATGGATGCGGGAGGTCTCGTATCCGATGACATCATTATTGGCCTGGTAAAAGATCGACTCACGCAACCCGATTGCAATAAAGGCTATCTATTTGATGGTTTTCCACGAACGATTCCCCAAGCACAAGCCATGAAAGATGCTGCGGTACCTATCGACTATGTCTTGGAGATCGATGTGCCCTTTGATGCGATTATTGAACGCATGAGCGGTCGTCG
>DENG01000082.1:0-3533 GCA_002359975.1 Polynucleobacter sp. UBA2650 | reverse complement strand
GGTGGAAGGCAAAGATGATCCTACCGGTGAACCCCTCATTCAGCGCGATGACGATAAAGAAGAAACGGTTCGCAAGCGCTTACAGATCTATACCGATCAAACGCGCCCGCTGGTTGACTATTACTCTAAATGGGCTAATGAACCAGCAAGTCAAGGAGTCAAAGCGCCTGCTTACCGAAAAGTATCTGGATCGGGATCGGTCGAAGATATTACAAAAGCGATTTTTTCTGAGCTTAAATAATCAGGCAATTAAACTTTCTGCCGGAATGCCCAAGCTGGTATGCAATCTTCTAATCATTGATAGCGTAAGTCGTCTTTTTTTCGAGAGCACCTCATAAACACGATTTAGCTCTCCAATCATTGGTTTTAAATCTTTTGGTTTCAAGTTAGCCTGTTCCATACGAAATTTAATAGCCTCGATTGGATCTGGTGAACTAATCGGATACTCCTTTGCCTCATAGGATTCAATTAGCATTAAAAGAATCTCAAAACGATCAGCTTTTTTAGTACCAAGCTCAGGGGGTTTGTCAAAATAAATCGAAGCCTCAAGCAAAGCAGCTTGATATTCAGTTCTATTACGAATTGGTTTTAATTCTTTCATACACCCTCCGAACCGATTTTTAGGACATCAACATTGTCATACTGCCTATGCGTGCCAATAAATTTAATATAAATTGCTCCAAACTGGTACGCAACAGCCGTTATTAATCGATATTTATTTCCAGCAATATTAAAAATAACTCTATTATTTCCTACAAAACTTGCACTTTTGTAATGCGCCTTGATGTCACTTGGTGCCTTCCAATTTGCATTAATCGCCTCGTCGTACCAAGACTTTAATGGCTGCTCAGAATCTTTGTATTTTTTCCAGAAAATAACTAATGTTTTTTTAGCAATGACTCTCATCCAAGTATTATAGTCCCATTTTGGGACTATAATATGAAAACCACTAATCTCGACTAGAAATTATGGTTTACTTCAGCTCTTTTAAAGCGCTCTCAAACGATTCGATATCGGCGAAGCTACGATAGACAGAAGCAAAACGAATATAGGCAACCTTATCTAAGCGCTTGAGCTCGCGCATCACTAATTCTCCAACTCGCTCGCTGGGAATTTCTTTTTCGCCAAAAGACATGAGTTTCTCTTCAATCCGGCCAATCGCATCATCGACAGCATCAGACGATACTGGGCGTTTGCGTAATGCCAGCCTAATTGAGCTCACTAATTTGTCATGACTGTATTCCACCCTACTACCATTCTTTTTAACAATCGCTGGCAGACTAAGCTCTGCTCGCTCGTAGGTTGTATAGCGCTTATCGCAAGAGGCGCAACGTCTGCGCCTGCGAACTGAATCACCCTCATCCGATACCCGTGTATCCATCACTTGGGTATCGTCACTATGGCAAAAGGGGCAGCGCATAATTTTTAATTACCGTAAACGGGGAAACGCTTTGTTAAGGCATTCACCTGCTCCTTGACCTTAGCGAGGTTGGCGGGATCATGGGGATTATCTAGAACATCTGCAATCAGTCGGCCCACCTCTTTAGCCTCAGCTTCTTTAAATCCACGCGTGGTCATTGCTGGGGACCCCAAGCGAACACCGCTGGTCACGAATGGTTTTTCAGGATCATTAGGAATGGCATTTTTATTCACCGTGATGTGCGCCGCACCGAGCGCTGCCTCGGCCTCTTTACCGGTAATTTTCTTGGCGCGCAGATCGACCAACATTACATGGGACTCGGTTTTGCCAGAAACAATCCGCAAACCTCTTTCGATTAGTGTATTAGCCAAAGCTTGTGCATTAGCAATCACCTGTTTTTGGTAATCCTTAAATTCCGGCTCAAGTGCTTCCTTAAATGCGACCGCCTTAGCAGCTATCACATGCATTAAGGGGCCGCCCTGCATGCCCGGAAATACTGCTGAGTTGATCGCCTTCTCATGCTCGGCCTTCATCAAAATGATGCCGCCACGGGGGCCACGCAAGCTCTTATGGGTAGTGGATGTAACCACATCCGCATACGGTACCGGATTAGGATACACACCTGCTGCAATTAAACCTGCATAGTGCGCCATATCCACCATAAAGATCGCACCAATTTCTTTAGCAACCTTAGCAAAGCGCTCAAAATCAATTGCTAATGAATATGCCGATGCGCCTGCAATGATGAGTTTAGGCTTTTGCTCTCTGGCTAAACGCTCCATCTGTTCATAGTCGATCGCTTCATTTTTATCCAAGCCATACGAAATAGCATTGAACCATTTACCACTCATATTGAGTGCCATGCCATGTGATAGGTGACCACCCTCGGCCAAGCTCATTCCCATAAAGGTATCGCCTGGTTTTAAGAAAGCCAGAAAGACCGCTTGGTTAGCAGAGGCGCCACAATGGGGCTGCACGTTTGCAGCTTCTGCTCCAAACAACTTCTTAACGCGTTCGATTGCTAACTGCTCAGCAATATCAACAAACTCGCAACCACCGTAATAGCGCTTGCCTGGATAACCCTCGGCATACTTATTCGTTAACTGAGAGCCCTGCGCAGCCATGACTGCTGGCGAGGTGTAGTTCTCGGAGGCAATTAATTCAATATGCTCTTCTTGACGACGGTTCTCATTTTGGATCTCGGTCCATAACTCGGGATCAATGTGCGCTAAAGTGTGCTGACGATCAAACATAATGGCTTCCTAGGTAATATCAATAAAAGACGATAAATTGCTTTATTTCAAGTGGGGATTCGCTAAAATTACCCTCCATAATACAAAGTCCTTATGAACCCTACTCAAGACCTCTCTATTTTGTCCCTTGTGCTCAATGCCAGCTTGCTTGTACAAGCGGTGATGGTATTGCTCTTGGGCCTTTCAGTAGCCTCCTGGACCATCATTTTTCGCAAGGGGTCAACCCTAAGGGCGGTCCGTCGCGAGACCGAGCGCTTTGAGCGGGATTTTTGGGCAGGTAGTGATTTAAATTCTTTGCTAGCGTCTGCCCAACGCAAAATGAGTGGCTCCAGCAGCGCTGCCAACGCCGCTGTCTTAGAACGTATTTTTGCTGCTGGCATGTTGGAATTTGTGAAGGCGAAAGAAATAGATGCGGCACGTCGTGCGATGAAGGCAAGCTACCAGCGTGAGATGGATCGCCTCGAGGCAAATCTACCCTTTCTGGCATCGGTAGGTTCTGTCTCCCCCTATATCGGACTATTTGGTACTGTTTGGGGAATCATGCACGCCTTTCGAGGATTGGCCAATGTGCAACAAGCAACCTTGGCATCCGTTGCTCCCGGCATTGCAGAGGCCCTTGTTGCGACGGCCATCGGTTTGTTTGCTGCCATTCCAGCAGTAGTTGCTTACAACCGCAACGCTACTGATATTGATCGTCTTTCGATTCATTTTGAGACCTTTATTGAAGAGTTCACCAATATTCTTCAACGTCAAGGTAATCGTCTCTAAGATTTATGGCAGGCCGCTCCTCTCTCAGAACCTCACGACGCCGAGCGATATCGGATATCAATGTAGTGCCCTACATCGATGTGATGCTGGTG
>DENG01000019.1:13420-19301 GCA_002359975.1 Polynucleobacter sp. UBA2650 | reverse complement strand
CGTAAATTGCCATGCGTTGATTCAATGATTGGTGCGCCAATAAGAATAAATAAAAAAGATGGTAAGAAAGTAAACCACGTGGCAATACATGCGCCGAATATGCCCCCTAAGGTGCTCTCTTGAGCATGACCCGCTAGGTAACCTACAAACGCAACAATCATAATGAGTGGTCCCGGCGTCGTTTCACCCAAAGCTAGACCATCAATCATTTGGGTGGCAGAGAGCCATTGATAGTGCTCAACAGCGCCTTGGTAGACGTAGGGCAATACAGCATAAGCCCCCCCAAAGGTAAGCAGTGCTGCTTTAGTAAAGAACCAAGCCAGTTGTGGATACAGAGTTTTCCAGCCCAGCAGAAAGATAAGGCATGCTATTGGCACAAACCACAAGAGGCTAGCAATCGTAATTTGCCAGATGAGCCGCGCTCGACTAAAACCGGCATGACTTGGAGGTGGCGTATGGTCATCAATGATTGCATTCTCATGATGCTTGGGTAATTGACTGAAATGCGTTTTTTGTTCTTGAGAAAAAAGTTCAGGATGGCGTTGGCCAGCCCATAAGCCAAAAATACCTGCGCTAAGAATGATGAGTGGAAACGGTAGGTTAAACACAAAGATTGCAATAAAGGAGAGCAGCGCCAATATTGCTAAAGTACGATTCTGGATACTACGTTTAGAAATACGAATCACAGCGGTAATGACAATTGCGGTTACTGCAGGCTTAATTCCATAAAAGACGGCGGTCACTATGGTTGTTTGGCCGTAGTGAACATATAGCCACGAAAGCGCAATCAAAATAAATAAAGAAGGCAGAACAAACAGAGCGCCTGCGAGAATGCCGCCCCAGGTGCGATGCATTAACCAGCCTAGATAGGTGGCCAACTGCTGAGCCTCTGGCCCCGGTAGCAACATGCAATAGTTGAGGGCGTGCAAGAAACGTCGTTCTGAGATCCAACGTTTTTTATCAACAAGCTCGTCATGCATCATGGCAATCTGAGCAGTGGGCCCTCCAAAACTAGTAAAGCCAAGCTTGACCCAAAAAGCGAGAGCATCTCGCAAGGGGATGGGTGATAGTTCTGTCGAAGAACTAGTTGGCTTGATTTTTAAACCTCATCCATCCCGCCAACAACTTGGCTAAAACCGTTATCGACATAGATGATTTCTGCGGTAATACCATTTGCCAGGTCCGATAAAAGAAAGGATGCAGCATTACCAACATCATCAACGCTAACGTTGCGACGCAAAGGAGCGGTCTTTTCAACCGCATCCAATATCTTGCCGAAGCCTTTGATGCCAGAAGCCGCAAGAGTTTTAATGGGGCCTGCAGAAATACCATTCACCCGAATTCCTTTAGGGCCTAGAGAGCCAGCTAAATAACGAACCGATGCTTCCAGGGATGCCTTGGCCAACCCCATGGTGTTGTAGTTCGGAACATTGCGCATTGAACCAAGGTAGGTCAAAGTGAGCAAGGCAGCATTGGGTCGTAACATGGGCATTGCCTCTTTTGCCATAGCTGGGAAACTATAGGCAGAGATATCGTGAGCAATCTTGAAGGCTTCACGACTGAGACCCTCTAGAAAATCTCCGGCAATCGCCTCTCGGGGTGCAAAGCCGATGGAATGAACGAAACCATCAAATTGGGGCCAGCTTTTGGCGAGATCCTTAAATAGAGCCGTAATTTGTTCGTCACTACCCACATCGCAATCAAAAATCAGCTGGCTATTGAACTCTTTGGCAAACTCCGTAATTCGCTCTTTGAAGCGCTCACCAACATAGGTAAAGGCTAACTCAGCTCCTTCACGATGGCATGCTTTAGCAATACCATAGGCAATTGAGCGGTTTGAAAGAAGTCCGGTAATGAGGATGCGTTTGCCGCTTAAATAAGCCATCTTGAGTCCTTTACTCCAAAATTGATTTGCTATCTACAATTGTTGCATATGCTAAGCCAAATTAGACCTAATCCTGTAGGGATGCCATTTAGGGCCCAGGTTCTCCTTATTGCTCTTGGACTCTTATGTGGCCTAGGGTTTTATTCGGGAGAAAGTGCTGCTGCCCAAGGGATTGCTCAGTATGGGAAGCCCAAATATGCCGAAGGCTTTGCTCATTTTGAATACGCCAATCCAAATGCTCCTAAAGGCGGCACCCTAACCCTACCCAACCCAGATCGGCGAACCAGTTTTGATAAATTCAATCCGTTTACTCTTCGAGGGGTAACGGCGCCTGGTATTGGTGCCTTAATGTTTGAGTCCTTGGCAGTAGGTAGTGCCGATGAAGTATCTAGTGTTTATGGCTTGATTGCCGAAGATATTCAAGTAGCACCTGACAAAATGTCAGTGAGTTTTCGGATCCGACCTGAGGCGCAGTTCTCGGATGGCTCACCTATATTGGCTAGTGATGTTAAACATAGTTTTGACACCTTAATGAGTAAGCTGGCAAATCCACAATATAGAACTATCTATGCAGATGTTAAACAAGCGGTAGTTGTTTCTGAACGGGTGATACGTTTTGATTTCAAGACTCGTAATAGCGAACTACCGTTGATGGTGGGTGGCCTGCCAATCTTCTCCAAGAACTGGGGTGTTAAACCAGACGGTAGTGTTACTGCCTTTGACAAAATTACTTTTGAGCATCCAATTGGCAGTGGCCCTTACGTCATCGAGTCCTTTCGTGCTGGTAAATCAATGATCTATAAACGTAATCCAAATTATTGGGGTAACAAGGTCAATGTGCGGGTCGGCTTTTATAACTTTGATCGGATTGTTTATAAGTTATACAGCGATGATGCGGTGCGTCTCGAAGCATTTAAGGCGGGGGAGTTTGATGCCTTAGTCGAGTACCGTGCCAAGAACTGGGCAAAGAGTTATGTGGGCCCAAAGTTTAATAATGGCACTCTCATTAAGAAAGCCTTCGCCAATCATAATGGTGCCGGTATGCAGGGTTTTGCCATGAACCTACGTCGTCCCATTTTTCAGGATGTCCGTGTGCGCAAAGCCCTGGGTTACGCCCTGGATTTTCAGTGGTTAAATCGACAACTCTTTTTTGATCAATATGGACGTATAAACAGTTATTACACCAATAGTGATTTGAGTGCGAACTACCGAGGCGAAACGGTCCCGACAGAAGCCGAACTCAAGCTATTAAAACCATTACAAGCGAAGTATCCTCAACATGTTCCTGAGGCAGTCTTTGGGGCAATGCCCCCACCGCCCAGTACAGAAGCCCCGAGCAGCTTACGGAACAATTTACGCAAAGCCCGTGAGTTGTTAGCAGAAGCGGGGTGGACCTATCGCGATGGAGCACTGCGAAACTCGAAAGGAGAAATCTTTCGTTTCGAGATTGTGGAGGATGGCCCCTTCTTCATGCGGATTCTTTCTGCCTATGTGCGTAACTTAGAAAAGTTAGGCATCAAAGTTGAGATACGAACTAGTGACTATGCTTTGCACCAGAAACGGATGGATGATTATGATTTTGATATGACCACCATACGCTTCCCCGATACGCAAAGCCCCGGCAATGAACTATATGACCGATTTGGGAGTGCAGCTGCCAAAGAGAGAGGATCGGATAATGTCATTGGTGTGCAATCCCCAGTCGTGGATGCCCTGATTGATGCGATCGTAAAAGCCGAGACCCGTGAGCAGTTACAAGCAGCTACCCGTTCATTAGATCGAGTGTTATGGAACAGTTACTTCGTAGTTCCTCATTGGTATAACCCGACGCATCGTATCGCATTTCGTAAGGAGATGGGCTACCCCAATCCTCCTTTGTATTACTCCGCTGAATCATGGATCTTATCCACCTGGTGGTTACAAGAGGCACGTAAATGAACTCAGAGCTACTTAGTTATATTCTGAAGCGTATTTTGTTGATGATCCCGACTTTGCTGGGGGTGCTGACCCTAACCTTTGCTGTGGTGCAATTTGTTCCCGGCGGTCCTGTAGAGCAGTTAATGCTAGAGCTTCGGGGAAAAGGAGATGCCGCAGTCGGAGGTGAGTCATCAGGTGGAGGAACCACCTATCGCGGTCGGCAAGGCTTGGATGCGGAGCGTCTAGAGCAAGTTAAGGCTTTATATGGTTTTGATAAGCCGGCCCTGGAGCGTTACTTTGCGATGCTTAAACGATTTGCTCAGTTTGATCTGGGCCAAAGTTACTACCAACACAAGAGTGTGTGGGATCTGGTGATCTCTAAATTACCAGTATCTATCAGCATTGGTTTGTGGACCTTCTTTATTAGTTACTTGATATCGATCCCTTTGGGTATTTCTAAGGCGGTACGCGATGGTACGCGTTTTGACCGAGTTACCAGCACCATGATTTTGGTTGGCTATGCAATCCCCGGATTTGTTTTAGGAGTTTTATTGCTTGTATTGTTTGGTGGCGGCAGTTTTTTACAGATCTTTCCGTTGCGGGGTTTAACTTCCGATAACTGGAATGAGCTCAGCATGATGGGTAAGGTCTTAGATTATTTATGGCATCTAGTATTGCCTATTACAGCATCGGTTCTCGGAAGCTTTGCAGTGATTACCATGCTCACCAAAAACTCTTTTTTGGAAGAGATCCGCAAGCAATATGTCTTAACGGCAAGAGCAAAAGGGGTAAGTGAGAATAAGGTTCTTTGGAAGCATGTTTTTCGTAATGCACTTATCCCCTTAATTACTGGATTCCCAGCAGCATTTATTGGCGCATTCTTTGCAGGTTCATTGCTCATTGAGACCTTGTTTTCATTGGATGGCCTTGGCTTGCTGTCGTATGAGGCGGTCATGAAGCGGGATTATCCGGTGGTATTTGGCACTCTTTATTTATTTACCTTAATTGGTTTGGTCACAAAACTAATTTCTGATCTTTGTTATGTCTTGGTTGATCCACGGATACAGTTTGGTTCAGGAGGTGGCTCGTGAGTCGCTGGTCACGCTTTAAGTCCAATCGCTTAGGCTACTGGAGTCTGTGGATTTTTTCGATTCTCTTCGGATTTAGTCTTTGTGCAGAACTCATTGCGAATGACAAACCTCTGGTAGTGCGCTATGAGGGCCAGTTTTATTTCCCCATGATTCAGAATCATCCAGAAACTGTCTTTGGAGGAGACTTTGCCACTCCAACCGATTTCTTAGATCCCGATATCAAGAAAAATATTACACAAGGTTCTAATTGGGCTATTTACCCACCCATCCCGTATAGCTTTCAGACCTTAAATTATTTCTCCAAGGAGCCAAATCCTGCATCGCCTTCATTGGATAACTGGTTAGGCACAGACGATCGAGGGCGCGATGTTTTATCTCGCTTAATTTATGGCTTTCGTCTCTCTATTTTATTTGGCATTGCCTTAACGATTGTGGGAGTCGTGGTTGGGGTCTTGACTGGCGCACTGATGGGATTCTTTGGGGGGCGCTTTGATCTGATTACGCAACGCATCATTGAGATTTGGTCAGCGATGCCTGAGTTATACCTATTGATTATTTTTGCCTCGATCTTTAATCCCAGCGTTCTTCTATTGATTATTTTGTTAGCAGCATTTGGATGGATGGGTCTATCGGACTATGTGCGAGCAGAGTTCTTTCGGAATCGTGCCTTGGAGTATGTGCGGGCTGCTAAAGCATTAGGCCTCACAAATGCGCAAATCATGTGGCGTCATATTTTGCCCAATAGCTTGACCCCAGTCATTACATTCTTACCATTTCGGATGAGCGCAGCTATCTTATCCCTAACCAGCCTAGACTTTTTGGGATTGGGCGTACCTCCTGGTACCCCGAGCTTGGGCGAGCTTTTGTCACAAGGTAAGGCCAACTTAGATGCTTGGTGGATTTCTTTATCAACCTTTGTGGTGCTGGGCGGCACATTACTCTTGCTCACCTTTATGGGCGAAGCCTTGCGCGATGCATTTGACTCCCG
>DENG01000019.1:13136-13360 GCA_002359975.1 Polynucleobacter sp. UBA2650 | reverse complement strand
GGCGAATCGGGCTCTGGCAAAACATTAACCGCTCTCTCACCATTGCGTTTACAGCCTGAGGGAGCGCACCTTGCTGGCAAAATTTATTGGCGCAGGGCGGATGGTACAGAGGTCAATCTTTTGGATTTAAGTCTGGAGCAAATTCGGGAGATACGGGGGCGCGAGATCGCCATGATTTTTCAGGAACCGATGACCTCATTGAACCCGGTGTTTTCGGTGGGCGA
>DENG01000019.1:4649-13105 GCA_002359975.1 Polynucleobacter sp. UBA2650 | reverse complement strand
ATACCAGAACCAGAAGAGCGTTTTCATGCCTATCCTCATCAACTATCAGGAGGGCAACGACAGCGCGCCATGATCGCCATGGCATTGGCATGTAAGCCACGATTATTGATTGCCGATGAACCAACCACCGCCTTGGATGTGAGCTTGCGTTTACAGATTTTGGATTTGTTAAAAGACTTACAAGAAGAGGCTAAAGAGCGGGGAGGGATGGCGATTCTTTTAATTACCCATGATCTTAATTTAGTGAGACACTTTGCCCATCGTGTGGGTGTTTTGAATCAGGGTTGCTTGGTAGAAAGTGGCTCTACCCATGAGGTATTTGCACACCCTAAAAATAATTACACGGAGCAATTGGTTAATAGTCAGCCTGTGAGGGAGCTGTTGCCCCTAGTGCCCCTAGCGCCGGTGCTCCTGAAAGTAAATGATTTAAGCGTTTCTTATCCCCAGTCTAATTTCTCGGGAGCGGGTCTGCGCATTGCGAAATGGTTTACCAAGGCAAAACGCAATACCGTATTGCAACCCTTGAGCTTCCAACTAAAGCAAGGTCAAACCATCGGTGTAATTGGTGAATCTGGATCTGGCAAAACCACCTTAGCAATGGCAATCTTGGGTCTACTGGGCGAGACCACCGCACGCCTTGCTGGTGATGTGGCAGTTTTGGACCAATCGTGGCAGGCAATGTCACCGCTTGCTAGAAGAGCAATGCGGGCGAACTTACAGGTTATTTTTCAGGATCCATTTGGTTCTTTATCGCCCCGTATGACCATCTTTGATATTGTTTCAGAGGGATTAAATATTCATCAACCAACGCTATCGACTGTGGAGCGTGAGGCGCGTGTCATTGAGATCTTGCGTGAAGTGGGTCTGGATCGTTCAGTGATGATGCGCTATCCACATGAGTTCTCGGGTGGCCAACGACAGCGTATTGCAATTGCTCGCGCTCTGATCTTAAAACCACAGATTCTGGTCTTGGATGAGCCAAGCTCGGCCTTGGACGTGTCGATTCAAAAACAGGTCTTAGCATTGCTCAGCGCTCTCCAGAAAAAGTACAACTTGGCCTACTTAATCATTAGCCATGATCTGGCGGTAATCCGTGCGATGTCTCATGAACTGATGGTCTTGCGCGGTGGGGAGGTTGTTGAATACGGTGAGACCGAGGCGATGATTGCGAGCCCTAAAGAGCCTTATACCAAGGCCTTGTTTGCAGCTGCAGAGCTGGTATAGATCTAAATTCCTATAAAAAACAGTTACTTAGACTATAAATCTCGGCAATACCGCTTTCTAAATCGGATTAGCTTTGTTAGAATTGAGCTATGTCTTTGAAAAAGCAAGCGATCTCTTTGTCTTTAAAGTCCTTGACCGTTCTGGTTTTGGGCTTCGCTTCGCCTTTGCTTTCTGCCAATACTGCTGAAGAGGCAAGCAATAAAGAAGGTACTAAAGTTGAGAGCATTCTTGAGAGTACCTCTTCATACTTTGCTCGTTTCACTTATCAAGTAGTTGATTCGGTATCAAGCAAAACAGAATCTTTGATTAACGAGGCAATGCAACTTATTGGAGTTCGTTATCGCTGGAATGGTGATTTACCTCAATCGGGTTTAGATGCCAGTGGCTTTGTCAGATTTGTGTTCAGAGATAAGCTAGGTTTTTTATTGCCCCCTAAGTCTTCGCAAATGAGTAAGGTCGGTAAGCCCATTACGCGCGAAGAACTTCAACCCGGTGATTTGGTGTTCTTCAACACAATGCGCTTGACCTTCTCGCATGTCGGTATCTATGTGGGCGACAATAAATTTATTCATTCGCCCGCCAAAGGCTCCACGGTGCGTGTCGATGATTTAGCGAGCACTTATTGGGATAAGCGTTTTGATGGCGCTCGTCGTTTAGACGGTAGTGATGAGCTTAGCAATGCAGAGCGCAATGCTTTGATTCAGGAAGCCAAGAAATTACGCATACAAACACGTAATTTGTAAGAGTCATTTCGATTCAAAGATCCTTAGTTTTTCTCGTATCTCGGCAATTTTCTCTTGAGCAGCTTGCTCACCTGCAAGGATGGCAGCGTTTCTGGAACGAAAGTCTGCGCTACCCATTTGCTTGAGCTGTGGGGTAATCAGAACATCTGCTTTGACAATTTCATATTGATTAATGCTTTGTTGCATGATGTTGATCGTTTGCTGTAAAAGCCCTAGGGTGCCACTAGAATTAAACGTGTTTGTATCGGATGAGATGTTGACCGCAATAATAAAGTTAGCACCCATCTCTTGAGCATAACGAACAGGGACAGGAGCCACCAGACCGCCGTCGACATATTCTTTTCCTTGAATCATTGCCGGTTGAAAAACTCCAGGCACACTGCAAGAAGCGCGCACTGCGAGGCCAGTATCCCCCCTCTGAAATAGAACCCCTTTGCCAGTGTGTAGTTCTGTGGCAACAATACCTAAGGGAATGCTCATTTGCTCGATGGCTTTGTTTTGAACCTCACGATTCACCATGCTCTGAAGTGCATCTCCTTTAATCAAGCCACCAAACCGACCCGCGAATGGATATGCCCAGTCTGCAATGGCGGCCTCATCAAGATTTAGACCAATGCGGTTGAGATCAAGACCGCTATAACCAGAGGCATAAAGAGCAGCAATCACACTCCCAGCGCTAGTCCCCACCACTATATTTGGACGAATTCCTTGCGACTCAAGCATCTTGATGACCCCGATATGGGCAAAACCTCTGGCAGCGCCAGAACCCAAAACAAGAGCGATATTGGGCTTACGGCTTTTGCTTAATAAACTGCATCCAGATAGGGCGCTGACACCAAATAGCCCCATGGCTTTCAGTGCGGTGCGACGGGTTGGTTGATGGGCTTTAGGAGGACGGGATAAATGCGACATATGGCTATTGTATTGACCCTACCTTATAATGGGTAATCGGTGCAAATTGCTACGAAACTAAAAGATTCGTTTGATTGCCGGGCATCCCCAAAATCAGAATTAACTTGAGTGAGCCCTGCATTAGCCAGAAAACACCCCAAACCCATTTTGACGATTGCGAATGAACCATTAAACAGGTAAATCCTGTTTAGCCAAATTGTATGGATATTGATCACTATAAGCGTGTAGTAGAGACCGCATTAATTTGCGCTCAAGAACCTTTAACGGCAAATGAATTAAGCCGATTATTTGTAGAACCCCCTTTGGCTTCTGCTGATCTTCAAAAAATATTATTTGAGATCCAAAAAGAATGGCATGACAAGGGTATGGAGCTGGTTAACATAGCAACGGGTTGGCGTTTTCAGAGTCGCCTCAATATGCGCGAGTATTTAGATCGCTTAACGCCAGAAAAACCACCAAAGTATTCGCGAGCCGTTATGGAAACGTTGGCCATCATCGCCTACCGTCAACCAGTTACCCGCGGTGAAATTGAAGAGGTGCGTGGCGTGGTGGTGAGTAGCAATGTAATGCGTCAGCTCGAAGATCGTGGCTGGGTTGAGGTGGTTGGTCATAAAGATACTATCGGCCGACCTGGTCTGTATGCAACCACCAAACAGTTTTTAGATGATCTCGGCTTAAAAGATTTACAAAGCCTCCCGATGTTAGAAGATGGCTCTATTTCAGCAGAGGCCTTAGGCCAAGCAGTGATTGAGTTTGATGCTGATGCGACTGTTGAAACAGTGATTCCCTTAGAGTCGCCAAGTAATCCCGAGCACGATGACAAATCCTGATCAAGACTCCCTCGTACCAAATCCAGTAGCAGGTGGATCAGAAGATAGCCCTTCCTCGGCAGATGCGGAGTCTGGGGAGCGCAAGGATCGCGGTGAGCGAGGGCCCAAGCGTTTCCATAAACCAAACCATAAGTCACGCGGTAAGTTCGGTAATAAAAATAAGCGACGTGATTCGCCGAACCCTCATGCGGATACAGGCGGGGAGCCCATTAAGCCAGCACCAAAATCTGCACAACTCCAGGCGGAGACCGAGGCATTGTTTGCTTCTGTGGTGTCCGGAGAGTTTGATGCTGCTCTTGATGCCCCCGAGACTTCAGAGCCCACTCCGGTTGACGAGCCTGGTGTTATTTCCCATGAAGCCGGGATCGAACAGCGGACCACCAAGGCGGGTACTGAAGAGTCTGATGAGCTCGACAATCCTACTGATTTAGAGCGCTTGCAATTTGCTAGCGTGGACGAGCTACCACTGAGCTTGCGCGATGAGGTGTGGTCAGATCTCGATGGTCTCGATGATGATGCTGAAGATGAAGATACTGTTAAGTTGCATAAAGTCTTAGCCGATGCAGGCATGGGCTCGCGTCGTGAGATGGAAGATTTGATTATTCAGGGACGTGTATCGGTTAACAGCATGCCGGCGCACATTGGTCAGCGTGTGGGGCCCAGCGATATCGTACGCATTAACGGTAAGCCTGTGCATCGTAAGATTCAGACCAAACCACCACGTGTGATTTTGTATCACAAACCTGCTGGCGAAATTGTTAGCCAAGCCGATCCAGAGGGTCGGCCAAGCGTGTTTGATCGCTTGCCGAAACCTCGTCAAGGCCGTTGGATTGCGGTTGGTCGATTGGACTTCAATACTGAAGGCCTTTTGTTGTTTACCACCTCCGGAGAGTTGGCAAATCGCTTGATGCATCCTCGTTATGGGGTTGAGCGTGAATATGCCGTCCGTATCTTGGGTGAGTTGTCTGCTGAATCTGCAGAGCAATTAAAAACAGGGATTCAACTCGATGATGGTCAAGCCCGCTTTTTGCGTTTAAGTCAAGGCGGTGGCGATGGAGCAAACCGCTGGTACTCCGTGGCTTTAACCGAAGGACGTAATCGTGAGGTTCGTCGCATGTTTGAGGCTACGGGGCACGTAGTCTCTCGTTTGATTCGAACCCGCTACGGTATGTTTATATTGCCTCCCCGTTTACGGCGCGGTAAGTGGGAAGAGGTTCCTCTTGAAAATATTACTCAGTTAATGCGGGCTGCCGGTTTAAAAGTTCCCCAAATGGGAAATAAAGACAAGGGTGGTCCACAGGGAAGAGGTCCCGGAGGAGATCCCCAAAGCGATCCTAATTTTCAGCCCGATCCAATGCAAACTTCAGTCTCGTATTGGGGGTCTAAGGAGGCTCTCACTATGGCCTCGAATCATTCGCAGGGCACATCCCATTTGCCCGGTCAGGGCCGAGGTTCAAATAATGGGGGCGGTCGATCAGGATTTGGTCATAAAGGTCAACGGGGAACCGGAGGAAAGCCGGGCGGACAACGCCCCAAGGGCCAAAAGATTCATCATGGTAGCGGCTTTAGTGCTGGGTCAGGTGCGGGACCGGGTAATGGCGGACCAAGGCGTCCTGCGAAGGGAAAACCCTTTAAGGGGCCTAGAAAACCCCGAAATCCGGGTGAAAGTTTCTGATTTGACTAGAGATTTTTTGATTCGGGTATAATTCTCACCTCACCGGCTGATGTTGAGTTCAACGTAGGCTGGCCTGTTCTGGTAATTGGGAATATGGGCTTGTAAGCCCATTTTTTTTTGCCAAACGGGATGTAATGGGTGATGTTTGTGTGGGGATTGCGTGAAAGAACAGCAGATTATTTTTGCCGAAGTTGGCAATCTAGGCTACTCGCTGGTTGATATCGAGCGAGAAGGTCGTGGTTTGCTACGTGTCACGATTGAAAACCCAGACTTTGATCGCATGATTACGGTGGAGGATTGTGAGAAGGTAAGTCATCAGTTGACCTATACCTTGGCAGTTGAGAACGTTCCCTACGAGCGTCTTGAGGTTTCATCGCCAGGTTTAGATCGTCCCGTTAAGACGGCTGCTGAGTTTATTCGGTTCGCAGGTGTAGAAATTGATCTGAAATTGCGCGTTGCAGCTTCAGGAAGAAAGAATTTTAGGGGAATGTTGCAGGGTCTAAAAAGTGGCTCGGTAGATTCTCCAGATGCAAAGTTTAGTTTGTTATTTGAGGCGAGTGATGGATCTCCTGCTGAGCTGGAATTTAGCTTGGCTGAAGTTGAAAAAGCTCGCTTGGTCCCTGTAATTGATTTCAAAGGAAAAAAATCATGAGTCGTGAAGTTCTCATGTTGGCAGAAGCCCTGGCCCGTGAAAAGAATGTAGATCGCGAGATCGTTTTTGAAGCTCTCGAGCTTGCATTGGCATCGGCCACCAAAAAACGCTACAGCGAAGATGTGGATATTCGTGTTTCGATTGACCGCGATAGCGGTGAATATGAGACCTTCCGCCGCTGGTTAGTTGTTCCTGACGAAGCTGGCTTACAAGAGCCCGATAAGGAGATTTTGCAATTTGAGGCAAAAGAGCAAATCTCTGACATCGAAGTGGGCGATCATATTGAAGAGCAGATAGAGTCATTAGCATTTGGCCGGATTGGTGCTCAGGCTGCAAAACAGGTTATCTTGCAGCGCATTCGTGATGCTGAGCGTGAACAAATTTTGAATGATTACCTCGAGCGGGGTGAAAAGATCATGACCGGTACGGTCAAGCGCGCCGACAAGAATGGATTAATCATTGAATCGGGTCGTGTTGAAGCCTTATTACGTCGCGATCAAATGATCCCAAAAGAGAACCTGCGTTCAGGAGATCGTGTCCGCGCTTATATTTTGAAGGTAGATCGCGAAGCGCGTGGTCCACAAATTGAGCTCTCGCGTACATGCCCCGAATTTTTAATGAAGTTATTTGAGAATGAAGTGCCTGAGATCGAGCAACGACTCTTAGATATCAAGGGCGCTGCCCGTGATCCTGGAGTAAGAGCCAAGATTGCAGTGGTCACTCACGATAAACGGATCGATCCGATTGGTACTTGTGTTGGTGTTCGTGGTACTCGTGTCACGGCTGTGCGTAATGAAGTTGCTGGCGAGGCTGTCGATATTGTTCTATGGTCGGAAGATCCTGCCCAATTTGTGATTGGTGCATTAGCACCTGCACAGGTTTCATCGATTGTGGTGGATGAAGAGCGTCACGCTATGGATGTCGTGGTAGATGAAGAGAACTTAGCAATTGCGATTGGGAGAAGCGGGCAAAACGTTCGTTTGGCCAGTGAGTTGACCGGATGGCAAATTAATATTATGACCCCTGAAGAGTCTGCTGAGAAATCTGAAAAAGAGTCAGTTGTGGTCCGCCAATTGTTTATGGATAAGTTAGACGTGGATCAAGAGGTTGCTGATATCTTGATCGAAGAGGGCTTTAACTCCTTAGAAGAAGTAGCCTATGTACCTTTGTCCGAGATGCTTGAGATTGAATCATTTGATGAGGATACTGTTAATGAATTAAGAACACGGGCACGCGACTCTTTATTAACGATGGAGTTAGCTAAGGAAGAGCGTATTGAGGAAGTATCGCAGGACCTTCGCTCACTCGAAGGTCTTTCTACTGAGTTGATTGCAAAATTAGCAGAAAACCAAGTACATACACGAGATGATTTAGCTGGTTTAGCAGTAGATGAACTAGTGGAAATCACTAGTATGGATGAAGCAACAGCCAAAACGCTCATTATGAAAGCGCGTGAACATTGGTTTAACGCATGAGGGGAAGCGCATGGCTACGACAACCGTAAAAGTACTGGCTGAGGAGCTAAAACGAAGCCCAGCAGATTTGTTGGTACAACTGAAGGCCGCTGGAATTGAGAAAGAGTCCGAGGCTGACAAGATTACCGATAAGGATAAGACCGCTCTATTGGAGTATCTCCAAAAAGCGCATGGTAGTGCTGATACTGGAGCTCGTAAAAAAATTACGTTGACCAAGCGTGAGACCAGTGAGATTCGTCAAGCAGATTCTGCTGGTCGGACTCGCACTGTGCAAGTTGAGGTTCGCAAGAAACGTGTTTTAGTAAAACGTGATGAGTCTGCAAAAACAGAAGAGCCTAAGGAAGAAAAAGAAGTAAAGGCTCCTGTTGAAAAAAAAGCAATCTTATCGGATGAGGAATTAGAGAAACGCGCCGCTGAAGCTTCTCGTCAAGCCGAATTATTGGCTAGGCAAGAAGCGGAGATGAAGGCTGCCAGCGAGCAAAAGGTGAAGAAAGTTGCTAGCGAGCAACAGCCCAGCAAGGCAGAGGCTGAGAAAGAGGCGGCTACTAAAGAAAAAGCCGCTAAAGATTTAGCTGAACTCCGTTCTCGGCGTGCAGCTGCCGAGGCTGAGGTATCTGCGATTCGGGACATGATGAGCACTCCCGCTCGAGTCTTAAAGGCGCCGAGTGAAGTTGCCAGCGAAGAAGCTAAGAAAGGTACTTTGCACAAGCCTGTCAAGGCAGAAGGCAGCGAAGATAAAAAGAAGCCAACAAAAGTTGGCGGTAAATTAATTAAGTCTTCTGAGACCTCTTCAACATGGCAAGAGGAAGGGGCAAAACGTAAGGTTGGATTAAAAACCCGTGGCGATATGAGCGGCGGTTTGGGTGGTGGATGGCGAAGTGGTGGCGGTCGTAAGAAGCAACACCAGAATCAAGAAGATGCCCCAGCAACTAATTTCCAAGTACC
>DENG01000019.1:2453-4616 GCA_002359975.1 Polynucleobacter sp. UBA2650 | reverse complement strand
TTGATGGGTATGGGTCAGATGGTGACCATTAATCAAGTGTTGGACCAAGATACAGCGATGATCATCGTTGAAGAAATGGGCCACAAAGCGCATGCTGCCAAATTAGATGACCCTGAAATTGATTTGGGTGCTTCGGCAGAAGATGCACCTTCTTTGCCAAGACCGCCTGTCGTAACGGTGATGGGGCACGTTGATCACGGTAAGACATCCTTGCTTGACAAAATCCGCGTTGCGAAAGTAGCGGCGGGTGAGGCTGGTGGAATAACCCAGCATATTGGTGCCTATCATGTGGAGACTCCACGCGGGGTTATTACATTCTTGGATACACCGGGTCACGAGGCCTTTACAGCAATGCGTGCGCGCGGTGCCAAGGCAACCGATATTGTGATCCTAGTAGTGGCTGCCGATGATGGTGTCATGCCACAAACGCGCGAGGCAATCCATCATGCTAAAGCAGCTAATGTCCCATTGGTAGTTGCGATTAATAAGATTGATAAGCCAGAAGCAAATGCTGATAGGGTTAAGACTGAATTGGTTAGCGAGCAAGTCGTACCTGAAGAATACGGTGGCGATTCTCCATTTATTGGCGTCTCTGCAAAAACTGGTGAAGGAATCGATGCGCTATTAGAGAACGTACTGCTGCAAGCAGAAATTCTGGAACTCAGAGCCCCCAAAGATGCGCCAGCACAGGGCATTGTGATTGAGGCACGCTTGGATAAAGGCCGTGGACCAGTAGCCACTGTATTAGTTCAATCTGGCACATTAAAGCGGGGCGATATGCTTTTGGCTGGCCAGTCTTATGGTCGAGTGCGCGCGATGTTGGATGAGAATGCAAAGGCAACCAACGAAGCTGGCCCATCCATTCCGGTGGAGATCCAAGGTTTATCGGAAGTTCCTGATGCAGGAGAGTCATTCCAAGTCGTGGCCGATGAGCGTAAAGCTCGTGAGATTGCTTTGTTCCGTCAAGGTAAGTTCCGTGACGTGAAGTTGGCAAAACAACAAGCCGTCAAGCTTGAGAACATGATGGAGAATATGGGCGAAGGCGCAGTAGAAGCCAAGCTCTTGCCCATCATTATTAAGGCAGACGTGCAGGGTTCTCAAGAGGCCCTTTCGCAATCCTTACAAAAACTTTCCACCGATGAGGTGAAGGTGCAAATTGTTCATGCTGCTGTAGGCGGTATTACTGAAACGGATGTGAACTTAGCCATTGCCTCTAAAGGCGTGATTATTGGATTTAATGCACGTGCTGATGCGGTGGCTCGTAAATTAGCAGAGACCAATGGTGTTGATATTCGTTATCACAACATTATTTATGACGCAGTGGATGAGGTGAAGGCAGCCTTAAGCGGCATGTTAACCCCTGATAAGAAAGAAGAAATTATCGGTATGGTTGAGATACGCCAGGTCTTTAATGTATCCAAGGTTGGCGCTATCGCAGGTTGTATGGTTTTGGATGGCATCGTTCGGCGTAACTCACGTGTTCGCCTATTACGCGATAACGTCGTTGTGTGGACCGGCGAGCTAGATTCCTTAAAACGCTTTAAGGATGATGTCAAAGAAGTAAAGGGTGGTTTTGAGTGCGGCCTTTCCTTAAAGAACAGCAACGATATCAAAGAGGGCGATCAGCTTGAGGTCTTTGAGGTTACCGAGGTTGCTAGAACGCTTTAATTGATTGCTGTATGCATAAAACAAGTCCCCATCGTCACCAACGTCTCGCTGATCAAATTCAGCGAGATTTGGCTGAGCTCATTCCACGAGAACTGAGGGATCCTGCTAATGGCTTAATTACCATTCAGGCAGTTGAACTCTCCCCCGATCTAGCGCATGCAAAGATTTATTTCACTGTTTTGGGTGGGGATGCCCAATATGCATTGGGATCTTTGCAGGATAAGGCGGGCTATCTTCATTCATTACTCTTTAAACGAATGCATACCCATACTGTGCCTACTTTGCATTTTGTCTTTGATACCTCAATCGAGCGTGGCGCAGAAATGTCTCGATTAATAGATCAGGCATTAGGCTCAAAGCCTAATTAATTACGATGGCTCAGCGGATTGACGGGGTGGTCTTGTTAGACAAGCCCTCCGGAATGAGTTCTCAAAGTGCGGTAACTTCCGTGAAACGGCTACTGCATGCCGAGAAAGCGGGGCACACTGGCACGCT
>DENG01000019.1:624-2399 GCA_002359975.1 Polynucleobacter sp. UBA2650 | reverse complement strand
GACAAGGTATACCAAGCAAAATTACGGTTTGGCATTCAGACTGATACGGGTGACGCTCAGGGCCAAATCATCGCTGAAAAATCAACAGCGGAAGTCACGGATAACGCTATGGCCCAGGGATTAATGGAAGGAATTTTGCCTCGTTTTACTGGTCAGATTGAGCAAGTGCCTCCGATGTATTCTGCTTTGAAGCGAGATGGAAAGCCCCTCTACGAGTATGCACGCTCTGGCATTGAGATCGAGCGCGAGCCTCGTAAAATTACCATTTATTCAATCAAGCTATTGAACGTTCAGTGGCCAGAAATTGATATTGAAGTGCACTGTAGCAAGGGAACTTATATTCGTGTTTTAGCTGAAGATATTGGCCATGCTCTTGGCTGTGGCGCACACCTGATTGGCTTACGTAGAACCATGGTTGGCCACTTGTCATTGGTTCAGGCCGCTACTTTAGAGAACTTGCAGCATACCTCCCCCCAAGTCTTACCAGTCGATGCACTATTACAAACCTTGCCTGAGCTGACGGTGGATGATCACCAAGCAAAGCGCTTAGAGATGGGACAACGCGTTCCATGCGCTTTAAATATCGCTACACAGTGGGCTAACTCTTTATTTCGGATTTATCGGAGCCAAGCGCTTCCTCAAAACTTTATTGGTACTGCCGATTGGCGCTCGGGTGTTTTACACCCTCGGCGCTTTATTGCTCAGCGCCTTATCAACCAAAACTAATTTCTCACCTTTATTAAGCAAAGTATCAAATGACCAAACGCGCACTTCGTAATATCGCCATCATCGCTCACGTTGACCATGGCAAAACAACTCTTGTTGACCAACTCTTGCGTCAATCAGGAACTTTTCGTACCAATGAAAAGCTCTCTGAGCGAATCATGGACTCCAATGATCTTGAAAAAGAACGTGGCATCACCATTTTGGCCAAGAACTGTGCCGTGGAGTATGACGGTACGCACATCAATATTGTGGATACCCCTGGACACGCAGACTTTGGTGGCGAGGTAGAGCGTGTTTTATCGATGGTCGATGGCGTGCTCTTGTTGGTGGATGCCGTCGAGGGCCCAATGCCCCAAACCCGTTTTGTGACCAAGAAAGCCCTTGCACTCGGTCTTAAGCCTATCGTGGTTGTGAACAAAGTTGATCGTCCTGGAGCGCGTTGCGATTATGTAATTAATGCCACGTTTGAGCTCTTTGATAAGTTAGGGGCTACTGAAGAGCAATTAGATTTCCCAGTCATTTATGCATCTGGCCTCAATGGCTATGCTGGNNTCAATTGATTACAGCAGCTATGTCGGAAAAATTGGAGTAGGCCGCATTAGTAGAGGCAGGATTAAGCCTGGTACAGATGTAGTTTGTGTGAACGGTCCAGATGGAACTCCATTTAAGGGCCGCATAAATCAAGTATTGAAGTTCAGAGGTCTCGAGCGTGAAGTGGTTGAGGAGGCTATTGCAGGTGACATTGTCCTTGTCAATGGTATTGAGGACCTAGCCATTGGCACGACCATTTGTGCCCCAGATCGAGTCGATGCTTTGCCAATGTTAAAGATTGATGAGCCAACCTTAACCATGAACTTTATGGTTAATACCAGCCCACTTGCTGGGCGCGAAGGGAAGTTCGTGACCAGTCGTCAGATTCGAGAGCGCTTAGATCGTGAACTTAAGTCTAATATGGCCTTACGGGTTCGAGAGACCGATGATGACACTGTTTTTGAAGTATCCGGTCGCGGAGAGCTCCACCTTACTATTTTGGTTGAGAACATGCGCCG
>DENG01000019.1:0-545 GCA_002359975.1 Polynucleobacter sp. UBA2650 | reverse complement strand
AAGGCAGAGCTCTTGGATATGGTGAGCGATGGTAAGGGTCGAACCCGTCTTGAGTACCGCGTTCCAGCGAGGGGCCTCATTGGTTTTCAGGGGGACTTCATGACCTTGACGCGTGGGAATGGCTTAATGAGTCATAACTTTGATTCCTATGCGCCTGTCAAGGAGGGTATCTTGGGCGAACGCCATAACGGCGTACTGATTAGTCAAGATGATGGTGAGGCGGTAGCTTATGCCCTGTGGAAGCTACAAGACCGTGGACGAATGTTTGTCTCACCGGGAGACCCGCTTTACGAGGGCATGATTATTGGTATTCATAGTCGAGATAATGATCTCGTTGTTAATCCCATTAAGGGTAAGCAGTTAACTAACGTGCGCGCTTCTGGAACAGATGAAGCGGTCCGCTTGGTTACGCCTGTGCAATTAACTCTGGAATATGCCGTTGAGTTCATTTCAGACGACGAGCTTGTTGAGGTAACCCCCAAGAGTATTCGTCTGCGTAAGCGTTATTTAAAAGAGCATGAGCGTAAGAAGGCTTCAAGAGACGA
>DENG01000073.1:2237-7505 GCA_002359975.1 Polynucleobacter sp. UBA2650 | reverse complement strand
CTACGCTCATTGAATGAGCATAGCATCGTTTACTGTTAGGTCATAACCGATGTGCTGCGCTGGCTTACCGCCTTTTTGAACGGCAACTGCACAATACTTAAACTCCGGGATCTTGCCAAAGGGATCCAATGCGGGGTTAGTCATTAGATTGGCAGCCGCTTCGTAATAAGCAAACGGCATAAAAACAGCTCCACTTGGCGTGCCATCATCCCGGCGCACATGAATCCCAACCTCGCCCCTGCGCGACTTCACGGTAATCACATCACCGGGGTTCAGGCCCATCTTCGCCATATCTTCACCACACATCGAGGCGGTTGCCATTGGCTCAATGGCATCCAAAACACCTGCGCGTCGGGTCATACTTCCAGTATGCCAATGCTCGAGCTGACGGCCCGTGATTAATACAAAAGGATATTCGGTATCGGGTCGCTCGTTAGCTGGAATAAGATCAGCAGGAACCAGTTTTACTTTGCCATCGGGAGTTGGGAAACTCTCATCAAATACGATGGGTTGGCCAGGATCATCTTCGCTTAAGCATGGATAGGTCACGCATGACTCACGCTGCAAACGATCCCAGGTAATTCCGTTGATCACAGCATGCATGGCACGGCGCATCTCATCATAGACCTCGGCAACGCCACACTCCTCGCCTTGATAGCCCCACTGCAAACCAATCCGCTTAGCAAGCTCCTGAATAATCCATAAATCAGGCTTCGCGTCACCAGGTGGGTTTAAGGCACGCTTACCCAACTGCACCATACGGTCGGTGTTGGTCACCGTACCGGTTTTCTCGGGCCAAGCACTTGCTGGCAGAATGACGTCCGCTAACCACGCAGTCTCGGTCATAAAAATATCTTGCACCACAAGGTGATCAAGAGAAGCCAAGGCATGACGCGCATGATTAAGATCCGGGTCGCTCATGGCGGGGTTCTCACCCATGATGTACATCCCCCGAATCTTATCGGGATCAGAATCCGGCGCTGTGATCTTATGCATGATCTCCACAACCGTATAGCCAGGCTTTTTATCTAATTGCGTATTCCAGAACTTCTCAAACCAATCATGCGCATCAGGATTATCAACTCGCTGATAGTTTGGGAACATCATGGGGATCAAACCAGCATCGCTGGCACCCTGTACATTATTTTGGCCCCGCAGTGGGTGCAGTCCAGAGCCTGGCTTACCAATTTGACCTGTAATACTGACCAAGGCAATTAAGCAGCGCGCATTATCCGTTCCATGCACGTGTTGACTCACGCCCATACCCCACAGGATCATCGAGGCTTTAGATTTAGCAAACTCTCTGGCTACTTCACGTAAGCGTTCTGCAGGAATCCCACAAATAGGAGCCATTGCTTCAGGGCTATAACCTTTAATATTTTCCTTGAGAGCCTCAAAATTAGAAGCGCGGTTCTTGACGAACTCTTGATCACACAAACCTTCTTCGATCACGGTATAAATCATGGCGTTGAGCATGGCCACATCCGTATCGGGCTTGAACTGCAGGGTCCGCCAGGCGTGCTTCCCAATATCCGTAATGCGTGGATCTGCCAAAACAATTTTGGTACCGTTCTTCGCAGCGTTTTTCATCCAAGTGGCTGCGACTGGATGATTAGCAGTCGGATTAGATCCAATCACCATAATCAGACCAGAGTGCTCAATATCATTCACTTGATTACTAACGGCGCCAGAGCCAACACCCTCGAGCAATGCAGCCACGCTCGATGCATGGCATAAACGTGTGCAATGATCAACGTTGTTACTTCCAAATCCAGTGCGTACTATTTTTTGGAATAGATAAGCTTCTTCATTGCTTCCTTTGGCAGAGCCAAAACCGGCAAGAGACTTCTTGCCGTATTGATCACGCAAACCTTTTAACTTGCCAGCTGCTAAATCTAGTGCCTCGTCCCAGCTGGCCTCTCGGAAGACTTCTTTCCAATCACCGGGATTTTTACCAGCTGACTCAATCGAGCTTTCATCTTTCTTGATCCCAGGCTTTCGGATCAATGGTTTCGTTAGGCGCTGGGGATTATGGACGTAGTCAAAACCAAAGCGGCCCTTCACGCACAAACGACTGTGATTAGCTGGGCCATCACGACCATCCACGCTCACAATCTGTTCATCCTTAACGTTATAGGTGATTTGGCAACCAACGCCGCAGAATGGACAAACGGAATCTACTTTTCGGTCAACAGCCTGGGAACCAATATGGGTTTTTGGCATTAAGGCGCCAGTCGGGCAAGCCTGCACACACTCGCCGCATGCTACACAGGTACTCAAACCCATGGGGTCACTTAGATCAAATATGATTTCGCTATGAGCCCCGCGCATAGCATAGCCAATCACATCATTGACCTGCTCTTCGCGGCAAGCTCTAACGCAACGATTGCATTGAATACAGGCATCCAAGTTCACTGCCATTGCTGGATGCGATAAATCTGCTTGAGGTTGATGGCGGCGTAAGGCTTTCAACTCTGGACGAACCTGCACATCAAGGCGACTAGCCCACTCACTTAGCTCACCGTGTTGTTGCCGTTGACGCTCTGCATCGCTATCACCTACCCACTTATACCCTTCATCGGGCATATCCGACAGCAACATCTCAAGTACTAATTTTTGACTCTTTATGGCACGTTCACTATTCGCCTTGACTTCCATACCAGCAGTGGCTGATCGGCAGCAACTCGGTGCTAAGGTACGCTCGCCATTAATCTCGACCACACAGGCTCGGCAATTACCATCAGGGCGATAGCCGTCTTTGAAACAAAGATGAGGAATATCAACACCATGACGTTTAGCAGCCTTCAGAATGGTTTCGCCCTCATAGGCAACGATTGTTTTGCCATCTAGCTTGAACTCGACAGATTGAAGTTCTAGTTCGTTTGGATTAACTGGGGCGTTCATTTAAGCAATCTCTTGTGGGAAATATTTCGTAACACAGCGTATTGGATTCGGTGCTGCTTGACCTAAACCGCAAATAGAGGCATCGACCATGACGGTTGATAAATCTTCTAAGGTTGCTTGATCCCATTTGGGTGCTTGCATCAACTGAGCAGCCTTGCTGGTTCCAACCCGGCATGGGGTGCACTGCCCACAACTCTCATGCTCAAAAAAGCGTATCACATTAAGCGCAGCATCGCGCGCTTTATCGTGATCACTGAACACCACCACAGCAGCTGACCCAATAAAACAGCCGTGCGGTTGTAAGGTATCAAAGTCCAATGGGATCTTATTCATAGAAGCCGGCAAAATACCGCCCGATGCACCGCCAGGCAAATAGCCATAGAAAGTATGGCCGTCCTGCATCCCACCGCAGTACTCATCGATCAACTCCTGAATCGTAATACCGGCAGGTGCTAATTTAACGCCGGGTGACTTCACGCGCCCGCTCACACTAAAACTTCGCAGACCTTTACGATCATGACGACCGAAGGAACTAAACCACTGAGATCCGCGCTGCACAATATCGCGGACCCAATATAGGGTCTCAAAATTATGTTCTAGAGTTGGGCGTCCAAAGAGTCCAACTTGGGCGATATAAGGGGGTCGCATTCTAGGCTCGCCTCGCTTGCCTTCAATGCTCTCAATCATCGCCGACTCTTCTCCACAGATATAGGCACCAGCTCCGCGACGTAATTCAATCAACGGTAATTTACAAGGTGGGTTTGCCTGTAGTTTCGCAATCTCGCCGGCCAGTAGTTCACGACAACCATGGTACTCATCCCGCAAATAGATATAGCAAGCATCAATACCAACCACTTGGGCTGCTATTAACATGCCTTCTAAGAAGCGATGGGGATCTCGCTCTAAATACGTACGATCTTTAAATGTGCCGGGCTCGCCCTCATCAATATTCACTGCCATGAGCTTTGGTGCTGCCTGATCTCGAACAATGCGCCATTTGCGACCCGCGGGGAAGCCTGCGCCACCAAGACCCCGCAAACCAGAATCTTCCATTGCCTTGATGACAGTCTCTGGGTCTTGCTGTTGGTTTGCCAAATTACTTGCTAATGCATAACCACCCTTGGCACGATAAGCCTCATATCCGACATAGGCAGGCGAGACCACATTTGCCTTTTGCTCTGGACTAACACCTTTTTGTACAAAATCAGCCGGTTCAAACTGAGCATCGTCCTTCGCTTTTGGATGCGTAGTTTGTCGATTCTTAATAGCATTTGATATTTTCTCGACATCTGCAAATAAAACCGGATATTGATGTACTACGGCAACGGGTGCTTGTTCACAACGGCCCACACAAGGTGCCGCAATCACTTTCACCTTCGAATTACCCAAGATGGTTGGTAAGCGCTCAAGTAAATTTTTCGCTCCTGCGAGCTCGCACGAGAGCCCATCGCAAACGCGTACCGTAATATCGGCCACAGGGTCATTGCCGCGGACCACCTCAAAGTGATGATAAAAAGTTGCGACCTCGTAGACCTCTGCCATTGGTAAATTCATTAGCTTGGCTAGCGCCACCAAATGATGATCGTGTAAAGCACGGTACTCGTCATTTAATAAATGAAGATTTTCAATTAATAGATCGCGTCGATAAGGACCATCGCCAATTAAGGCTTGAATTTCTGCCAGCGCAACATCATCCGCTTGCCGCCCCTTTAGCTTACTTTTTTGTTTAATACGCGCACGAAGATCATCTGCAGTTGCGATGGCAACTGCCTTGATTTCACCGGAAGGCTTAGGATGATTCATGCGATATCTGTCTCTCAATCGAAATACGATTTCATAGGTGCAAGATGCCTTTGTATAGGCCCGAGCAAACTGTAACTAATTTAATTTATTCAGGTGTTTATGTAATTGATATGGCTCAAGTTCAAGGTAATAAGGGTTAACCCTAATCCTCTAAGACCTATGTAATTGAGGAAGCCTAAAACTCTATTTTGAGCTCGGCAAGAATGTATTGCTGTAATCCATTTCCCTCTCACGAACACGGGCTTTAAAGCATGTGTCATAGTCGGGCGTACCAATCCGTAATCCCACAGAGGTGCAATCTTGTTGGGCTGCAGACTGAACTGTTCCGCATCCACTAAGAAACATGGTGATAAAAAGAGGGGCTACAAGAATCAAACGAATTGGTCTCATGATAGTAATGAGTCTAGCACCTAAATGGCTTGTTTTAACAAAAGAACGGAGCCAGCAAACAGCAAAATAAGTCCATAGGTCTGCTGCATGCGATGCTTACTTAAATTGCGATGCGCCTTGGACCCCAACCATAAGCCAGCGATCATGCACGGAATTAAGATGAGGCCCAAC
>DENG01000073.1:234-2131 GCA_002359975.1 Polynucleobacter sp. UBA2650 | reverse complement strand
AGCCCGCAAGCGCATGGGTTGATCCAGACGCATCGATAAATAGGATGCATAAATTACCCCACCTGTGGCATAAAGAGCTGTAAAGACCCCGCCAATTGCACCAAAGGGAATCGCCCAATAACGACTAATAATACGAATCGGCTTGGATTGGGAACGGGTCAGAAAGCGTATTCCGTTTGCTGCGGCAAATACTCCCAAAACAATTAATAAAGGCTTCTGTGGTGCATTTAAGAGTAAGGTAATCCCGATCACCATGCCTACAAAGGTAAATGGAAACAACCATGTCAATTCTTTTTTATCTGCCTCTCGATAGGATTTGCCTCCCAAGTAAAAAGCTGCGCAGAGATCCAGAATCACCATCAAGGGCACAACAATTTGCAATGGGAAAAATAAAACCAGAATGGGCACCGCAATGATGGAGGAGCCAAATCCAGATATCCCAAAAATAAAATAAGCCACAAACACAATTGCGCATGCAGCAATTAAGGAGAGGGGTGCAATTAGCTCAAAAATGGGAATGCTTTATAAGGTCAATTTATTTACTGCCTAGATTAACACCAAGCGGGATCCCGTCTTTATCAGCAACCGCCTCTTTGGATGAGCCCAACTTAATACGCTCTACTAGGCTAGGATTATTTTGTAGCATTAAATCTCGTGCGCGACTTGCTCGCGTAGTGGCCAATTGTTTTAACTCTGTATCACCAATTACAAAGCTTAGAATAATCTCACTCCGTAACTGCTGATAACGAGCCTCATTATCCGGTAGTGTGATTAAGCGTTGAGCCAACTTAATCTTTCCCACCTGCTGACCATACGCTGATTTAATCCCAGACTGAATGCGCGGGTCTGAAAGGCTTGGGGTCGGTAATGGTTCGCTCGGGCTCAATTTAAACCCCGCTGCATTCAAAATAGCGTGATCTGCTCGGGCGCGCGCCAACTCCAGTTTGTCAGAACCGGGATCATATGCGCCGAATAACTCAATCGTTGCATTAGGGCGTTTTACTAATACACCAGCTAATTTATCGAGCTTTTCTTGGTCGGCGGGTAAAAAGGTGCTCTCCCCCACCACGGAATAAATGGGCGCATCACTTTGCAAACCCAATAAAGATGCCAATGCCCTAAATGGAGCGGTGACAATATTACTAAGCACTGTGCTGATAGCCTGCCAGACCAAACCGGAAGCAGAAAACTCCGGCGAATCAATATTTCCTTTGATACTTAAAGAGATATCAATCACATTATCCGAGTCTTCCAATAAGGCCACAGCCAACCTTAACGGTAGTCGCTTTCCCTGAAAATCAGGAATCTCCTCGCCCAATTGAATATCTTTAATCACAAAACGATTTTGACCAAGTAACTCAGCATCTTTTGCTTTGTAGTTCAATAAAAGATCGAGGCGTCCGTCGTTAATAGAATATCCAGCATGCTTTATAAAATAAGCATTGGCAGTATTCAGGGGCACATTCTTAAACTCAACAGAGAGATCATGATTTCGTCTGGGGTCATCAAATGAGGCTTGACCTTTTGCTCTGAAACTTCCTTTATCCGCAATGAACCCGTTGAGTGCGATTGCAGCATATCGGCCAGGCGTATTGCTAACGCCCAATAAAGAACCATTTAATTTACGTATCTCCGTCTTAAGCTGTGGAACCACAGCAAGATCGGAGAACTGCACAAGTCCATCGCGCAATTTTACGGCCTTAATATCCAGTTGAAATCGAGAGGATTGTGCTTGATTTACAGACCCAGCCGAGTCAACCTCAGGACTTGTGGGCTTTGCAAACATTCGGCGGATATTTGATAAGCCCTTCTCATCAAGATCAAATAAGAAATTAGGTTGATTAAATATTAGCTCATCAATCGTTAAGGCGGTGTTACCGCTAGCCAACTTTCTAAG
>DENG01000073.1:0-145 GCA_002359975.1 Polynucleobacter sp. UBA2650 | reverse complement strand
AAATGATTCTGCAACTGATACCGCATCTGGCCACTCATCACTCCCTTATTAGTACTTAGAGGGCTATTGGCAGGCAATAAAGAAACGATTGGAGCAATCGAAAGATTGGTAATTCCAGTATCAATTAGTATCTGATCTTGTTTGG
>DENG01000060.1:4601-18743 GCA_002359975.1 Polynucleobacter sp. UBA2650 | reverse complement strand
ACTTTCCGGATGTTGGCGCAGCCCCCTTGGTTGCTGACATTTCTAGCAATATCCTCTCGAAAAAAATGGATGTGCGCCAATGTGGAGTTTTATTTGCTGGCGCCCAAAAGAACATTGGACCCGCTGGAGTAACGATTGTCATTGTTCGCAAAGACTTGATCGGTCATGCCATGGCAATCACCCCATCGATTTGGGATTGGGCTAAGGAAGTTGCTAATCAGTCGATGTTTAATACCCCACCCACTTTCCCAATTTACGTTTCAGGCTTAGTATTTAAGTGGATTAAGCGTCAGGGCGGAATTAAAGAGATGGAACGCCGCAGTCAGGTCAAATCATCTTTGTTGTATGACTTTATTGATCAAAGCTCTCTTTATGAGAGTCGCGTTAATAAAAATTGCCGATCTAGAACGAATGTCACTTTTTTTCTGAAAGATGAAGGTTTGAATGCAGAGTTTTTGGCACAGTCCAATGAGGCAGGATTGGCTGCCCTGCGAGGGCACAAAGCCGCAGGTGGCATGCGTGCGAGCATCTACAACGCGATGCCCATTGCTGGAGTGGAAGCCTTGCTGGCGTTCATGCAGGAATTTGAGAGGCGGGCCTAATGTCAAAGGATGAACAACGTTTAACTCCCTTGCGTGCCAAGATTGATGAGATTGATACTCAACTCTTGGAGCTTTTGACTAAAAGAGCTAAGGCGGCACAAGAGGTCGGGCATATTAAAAATGAATCCTCGGCTCCCATTTTTAGACCCGAGCGTGAGAATCAAGTCATTCAGAATGTCCTCCAGAAAAATTCGGGGCCTTTGCTGGCAGATGGGATTGCTTCGATTTGGCGTGAGATTATGTCTGCGTGCAGAGCGTTGGAATCCAGACAAACAGTTGCCTATTTAGGACCCGTAGGCACCTTTTCAGAGCTGGCGGCGCACCAGTATTTTGGTCAATCTGTCCAAGGCTTACCGTGCGTTAGTTTGGATGAAGTTTTTAAATCGGTTGAGAAGGGCGCTGCAAATTTTGGGGTAGTGCCAGTGGAGAACTCTAGCGAGGGTGCCATCTCCCGCACTCTCGACTTGCTGTTGGAGAGCCCACTACAAATTAGCGGCGAGGTGGTATTGCCGATTCGTCATCACCTATTAAGCAAGACCGGAAGTTTGGATGGTATCAAGACGGTCTGTGCTCACGCGCAAGCATTAGCCCAGTGTCAGCAATGGTTGAGTGTGCATGTCCCTCACTTACAACGCCAAGCGGTCAGTAGCAATGCAGAAGCTGCTCGTATGGCAAGTGTTGATACAAGTATTGCAGCTATCGCTGGGGATCCTGCTCAAATTGCTTATGGGCTACAAAGTATTGCTGCGCAAATTCAGGATGATCCAAATAATCGCACTCGCTTCGTAGTGATAGGCCAATATGCTTGCCAACCCTGCGGTCAGGATCAAACCTCTTTGGTGTTGTCGGTCTCAAATCAACCTGGCGCTGTTCATCATTTGCTAGGCCCATTAGCTAAACATGGCGTCTCGATGACCCGCTTTGAGTCAAGACCAGCTCGCAAGGGCTCTTGGGAGTATCACTTTTATATCGATATTGAAGGCCATGCGGACGATGTAAAAGTAGCCAAAGCTATTGAAGAGTTAAAAACAATCGCAGCGTTCTATAAAAAGCTTGGCTCTTACCCGAGAGCTAAAAACTAAGTTCATCTTTATTACGTTCAACTGAATTCAATGGCAAAGAAAATTGGTTTAGACCATGTGCAAGCAATTGCTCCTTATGTAGGTGGCAGGCCCATTAGCGAGGTTGCCCGTCAATATGGCTTAGACGAGAGCAAGATTGTGAAGTTGGCCTCCAATGAAAATCCTCTTGGAATGCCCGAATCGGCTAAACAGGCGATGATGAAGGCGGCCAGCGATCTAGGGCGCTACCCAGACTCCAATGGCTTTGAGTTAAAGCAAGTTCTATCGAAGCGCCTTGCAGTTCCAGAGGATTGGATTACGCTCGGTAATGGTAGTAACGACATCCTTGAGCTTACCGCTCGAGCTGTTGCGGATGCAGGAGATGCAGTGGTGTTCTCTCGACATGCTTTTGCGGTCTATCCCTTGGCCACTCAGGCTATTGGCGCAAAGGCCATTGAAGTTTCTGCGGATGCCAACTATGGCCATGATCTGCCAGCGATGTTAAAGGTCATTCGGTCTTTAGGCGATCAAGTTAAGTTGGTATTTATTGCGAATCCCAATAATCCAACCGGCAGCTATTTACAGCCTGATGCTATTCAATCATTTATTACCCAAGTCCCTGAAAATGTTGTGATCGTTTTGGATGAAGCCTACAACGAGTACTTATCTCCTGAGCAGCGCTATGACGCCATTGCTTGGGTTCGCGCTCACCCTAATTTGATGGTATCGCGAAGTTTTTCAAAGGCTTATGGATTAGCTGGCCTACGCATTGGTTATGGCATTGCTCAACCTGCTCTCACTGATTTGCTCAATCGGATTCGTCAACCGTTTAATGTGAATAGCTTAGCTCAAGCTGCAGCCATTGCGGCATTGCAAGATGAAGCGTTCTTATTGAAGGGCTATGAGCTGAATAGAGCTGGCTATGCGCAATTAACAAAGGCATTTGAGCAGATGAAACTCGCATTTATTCCATCAGCGGGTAATTTTGTTCTCGTCAAAGTAGGCAATGATGATCAGGCCGGCGCACGAGTTAATCAAGAGTTACTTAAGCGTGGCGTGATCGTGAGACCAGTTGCTAATTATGGATTGCCTCAATGGCTTAGGATTTCGATTGGATTGCCAGAAGAGAACGCGGCCTTCTTGGAAGCCTTTTCTCAAATCCTCAAAGATGAGAAGGTGCTGGCATGAGCACAAATCAGTTTGGTGTTGTGAGTATTGTTGGTGTCGGCTTAATAGGCGCATCATTAGGATTAGCGCTCAAAGGGGCGGGGGTCGTGCGCGAAGTCATTGGTGTGGGGCGAAGTAGCGCCAATTTAGATCAAGCCAAAAAGATGGGCGCTATTGATCGGGTGGCTGATTTAGCCGAAGCTGTGCAATCTTCACAATGGATCGTCTTGTGCGTACCGGTTGCACAAATGCGAGCAATCTTTACTCAATTAGAGCCCCATTTGGGATCCAACACCTTAATTACAGATGCAGGCAGTACCAAGAGCGATGTAATTTTGGCTGCCAAAGAAGTCTTAGGTAAAAAAGTCTGTCAATTTGTTCCTGCACATCCGATCGCGGGAGGAGCGCAGCACGGTGCTGCTGCTGCTCGCGCTGATTTATTTCAAGGAAAACAAACAATCATTTGTCAGTTGCAAGAAAATAGCGCAGCCGATGTCGCTCTGGTAGAAGAGTTTTGGAAAGTACTGGGTTCAAATATTAAACGGATATCAGCAGTACAGCATGATGCGATCTATGCCGCGGTCTCTCATTTACCCCATATCCTCTCCTATGCCTTGATGGCAAGCGTGCTTAATTCGGAGGATGCGGAACAAAAGCTTGGGCATGCGGGCGCGGGGTTTAGAGATTTCACACGGATTGCTGCATCGAGCCCAGAGATGTGGCGCGATATCTGTATTGCGAATAAGCAAGCAATCCTCAAAGAACTCGACCAATACTTGAGTGTGACTGGACGTTTGCGCGAGATGATTGCTAAAGAAGACGCAGCTGGTCTTGAAAAGGTTTTTCAAAAGGCAAGTCAGGCACGACAAAAGTGGGATGCGTCTTAATGGCCAGTCCAGCAATTCAGATTGGACCATTTCAGGGAGCAAAAGGTCAGATTACTTTACCGGGCTCTAAAAGTATTTCAAATCGTGTTCTATTGCTAGCCGCTCTTGCCAAAGGAACCACAACCCTTAAGCAATTACTGGATGCCGATGATACGCAGGTGATGCGCAAGGCCTTACGTCAACTTGGTGTCCAGCTTGAAGATCATGGTCTTGATTGCATTGTGAACGGATGTGGCGGGTTATTTCCAAATAAAGAAGCTGATTTATTCATGGGTAATGCTGGGACCGCAATACGTCCATTAACTGCAGCATTAGTAATGCAGCAGGGCAATTACCGTTTATCGGGCGTACCCCGAATGCATGAGCGCCCAATTGGTGATTTGGTTGATGGGCTGCGGCAAGTGGGTGCACAAATTGATTACGAAAAGGAAGTGGGGTATCCGCCGTTGTTGATTCATCAGAGTGTGATTAGCATTCCGGAGGCGATTCAGGTCAGGGGTGATGTATCGAGCCAATTCTTAACAGCCTTATTGATGGCGCTTCCATTAATAGCTCGCAAAGCAGTTCGGATTGAGGTGCTCGGAGAATTAATTTCTCGACCATACATTGATATCACTACGAAGCTCATGGCACGTTTTGGTGTTGAGGTGAGCTGTCCAGATGGAAATACCTTTGTGATTGCTCCCACTGAGGCGGGTGCTGTCTATACCAGCCCACAGACTTTGTATGTTGAGGGCGATGCCTCATCAGCATCCTATTTCTTGGCGGCCGGAGTTTTAGGACAAGGACCGGTACGTGTTTTAGGAGTGGGTAAGACCAGCATTCAAGGTGACATTGCCTTTGCAGATGCGATTGAAAAAATGGGTGCTGTGGTTGAGCGCGGCGACCATTATTTACAAACTAGTGGCGTTCGTCATGGCCAGTTAAATGGCATCACCATCGATTGCACTGCTATACCGGATGCTGCGATGACACTGGCAGTGATGGCACTCTTTGCCAAAGGCAAAACCCGTCTAGAAAAGATTGCGAGTTGGCGTGTTAAAGAAACCGACCGCATTGCAGCGATGGCAAAGGAGTTGCGAAAATTAGGAGCCCAAGTTATTGAGGGCCCCGACTTTATTGAGATTCATCCCTTGGGTCAGCAAGATTGGCAATCACCGGTCAATGGAATTGATACCTACGATGATCATCGTATGGCCATGTGCTTTTCATTGTGCGCATTTGGTCCCAAGCAAATTCAGATTAATGATCCTCATTGCGTTGCTAAAACCTTCCCCCACTATTTCTCTGAGCTAGCAAGTATTACGCATTAATTGACTTCCATGAGAACAGCGAGTAATCCACCCCCAGTCATTGCCATTGATGGCCCTACTGCTTCGGGTAAAGGAACCGTAGCGATGCGTGTGGCTGACCAACTGAGTTTTCATTACTTAGATAGTGGGGCGCTCTATCGTCTAGTTGCTTTCGCAAGTGAAGAGGCCGGTATTTCAGTAGACGATGAGTCGGGTTTGGGGGCTATTGCGTCCCGTATGCAGGTTGTTTTTAAGGACAACAAGATTTTTCTGAACGGTAAGGATGTTACTGAGCTTAT
The DNA here is from genome assembly GCA_002359975.1 of Polynucleobacter sp. UBA2650. GTDB lineage: Bacteria > Pseudomonadota > Gammaproteobacteria > Burkholderiales > Burkholderiaceae > Polynucleobacter. The sequence goes on along the minus strand of DENG01000060.1, from coordinate 13,435 downwards.
TCGGGAGGAAAAAATAGGGACTAGAGCGTCGCAGCTGGCTATTTACCCCAAGGTTAGGGACGCTTTATTGACCCTTCAGAGGGAATTTAGACAAAACCCCGGCTTGGTGGCCGATGGCCGCGATATGGCCAGCCGGATCTTTACCGATGCGGTTTTAAAGGTCTATTTGACAGCTAGCGTACAAGCCAGAGCGGAGCGTCGATATAAGCAATTGATCGCTAAGGGAATTTCTGCTAGAATGGATGTCCTTTTGCAGGATTTGCAGGAGCGCGACGCCCGCGATATCAATCGCGGCACTGCGCCCCTCCAGCGTGTGGAAGGGGCATATTTGCTGGATACCTCGGATTTATCGGTCGATCAGGCAGTTACGCAGGTTTTAAACTGGTATGCAAAATTGCATCACTAGTTGTTGTTTTGGCGCTTTAGTTGGCATCTACGGTTTATACCCGCCTTCTAAGGTTTTATTAATTTAACCCGTCGGTTTTTTGACGGCACAAAAAGTGAAACTCATGTCTGAATCGTTTGCAGCATTATTTGAAGAATCCCTAACCCGATCCAATATGAAAACCGGCCAGGTTATCTCGGCCGAAGTCGTTCGTATTGATCATAATTTTGTCGTTGTGAATGCGGGACTAAAGTCCGAAGCATTTATTCCTGTTGAAGAATTCCAAAATGACCAGGGCGAGCTCGAAGTAAACCCTGGTGATTTCGTTTCTGTCGCAATCGATGCGCTAGAAAATGGTTACGGCGATACCATCCTTTCTCGTGATAAAGCCAAGCGTTTGGCCTCATGGATGAACCTTGAGAAAGCGCTTGAAGGCGCAGAGATCGTGACCGGTACTGTTACTGGCAAAGTGAAGGGCGGCCTGACCGTTATGGTTAACGGTATCCGTGCGTTCCTCCCAGGATCTTTGGTCGATACTCGCCCCATTAAGGACACCAGTCCTTATGAAGGTAAGACCATGGAGTTCAAGGTCATTAAATTAGATCGTAAGCGTAATAACGTTGTCCTCTCTCGTCGTGCTGTTGTAGAAGCTAGCCAAGGCGAAGAGCGCGCCAAGATGATGTCTAACCTCCAAGAGGGTAGCGTTGTTCAAGGCACCATCAAAAATATTACCGATTACGGCGCATTCGTAGACCTTGGTGGTATCGATGGACTCTTGCACATTACCGATTTGGCATGGCGTCGCGTGCGTCACCCCAGTGAGATGTTGACCGTTGGCCAAGAGGTGACCGCCAAGATTCTTAAATTTGACCAAGAGAAGAATCGTGTTTCCTTGGGTATTAAGCAATTAGGCGATGACCCATGGGTTGGTATTGCACGCCGTTACCCACCCAACACACGTCTCTTTGGTAAGGTAACCAACCTCACTGATTACGGCGCATTCGTTGAAATCGAAAGTGGCATTGAAGGTTTGGTGCACGTTTCTGAAATGGATTGGACCAATAAGAACGTTGCTCCAAGTAAAGCCGTTTCTTTGGGGACCGAAGTTGAGGTGATGGTCTTGGATATTGATGAAGACAAGCGTCGTATTAGCTTGGGTATCAAGCAATGCAAAGCCAATCCTTGGGAAGAGTTCTCACGCAGCCATCAAAAGGGCGACAAGATTAAGGGCGCCATTAAATCGATTACTGATTTTGGTGTCTTCATTGGTTTGCCTGGCGGTATTGATGGCCTGGTTCATTTATCTGACCTGTCTTGGAACGAGCCAGGCGAAGAGGCTGTTAAAGCGTTTAAGAAGGGCGATGAGCTCGAGGCAGTGGTCTTGGCTATTGATGTTGAGAAAGAGCGCATTTCTCTTGGCATTAAACAGATGTCAGGCGACCCCTTCAATAATTACACATCAACTAGCGATAAGGGTAGCCTAGTCTCTGGTACTGTGAAGAGTGTGGACGCGAAGGGTGCAGTGATTCATTTGGCGGATGAGGTAGAAGGTTATCTCCGCGCTTCTGAGATCTCAACGGATCGTGTGGAAGATGCGCGTAATGCCCTTAAAGAGGGTGATACTGTGTCTGCCATGATTATCAATATTGATCGCAAGTCACGCGCTATTAATTTGTCGATTAAGGCAAAAGATAGCGCTGATCAACAAGATACGATGAATAAGTTACAGAGTGATGCTGGCTCTGGTACAACGAATTTAGGTGCCTTGTTAAAAGCGAAAATGGATAACCAAAGCTAAGGTGATTCCGCCACTCTTAGAGTGGCGGACTGATTAGACTATGTCAGATCAAGAGCATCAAGCCATTACCCGTTCCGAGTTAGTCGAGAGTTTAGCGGAGCAGTTTCCGCAACTCTTGCCTCGTGACGTTGAGTTGGCCGTCAAAACATTACTCGACACCATGACCCAAGCATTGGCTGAAGGTAAGCGTATTGAGTTACGTGGCGTTGGTAGTTTTGTTCTGCACCATCGTCCTGCTCGTACGGGGCGCAATCCCAAGTCCGGTGAGAAAGTATTAATCCCTGAAAAGCGGGTACCTCATTTCAAGCCAGGTAAAGAGCTACGTGAGCGAGTGGATTACAAACCACTTAATCAAAAATTAGTTACAGACAAAGGGAGTTCGGGTGCCTAGTCCCGCGGTGGCAGGTCTGCTACAGATCTAAAAATAAGTTCTTTTCTAAAAGCCACTGAACATGATTCAAATAGAAACCGGTTGGTTACTCCTAATACCTATCTTTTTTGGTTTGGGTTGGATTGCTTCGCGCTGGGATTTGCGTTTAGAGGCGCGTCAAGATGAGCGCGAGCGCTTAAAGCAACAGCGTTCCACCTTTAAAGGTTTAAACCTTTTGCTCAATGAGCAGCCGGATCAGGCCATTGAAACCTTGGTCAAGGTCGCACAACTTGATCCAGAGACAGTCGATTTGCACTTCTCGCTAGGCAATTTGTTTCGCCGCCGTGGCGAGACCGAACGTGCAATTCGGGTACATCAACATTTAGCAAATCGTGATGATATTAAGCCGCGTGATCGGGATCATGCGGCCTATGAGTTAGGCCGAGACTTCTTACGTGCAGGTCTATTGGATCGCGCAGAGGCGTCTTTAAATCAGGTGGGGCAGGGTAAATATGCCATTCCAGCAAAAGAGAGTTTGTTGGAGATGTATCAGGTTGAGAAGGATTGGAAAAAAGCAATCATTGCGGCTACAGAACTCCAAGGTTTGCAAGACAAAAGCCATCAACTAGAGATTGCCCAGTTTTACTGTGAGATCGCACAGGAAGCCTTAAGACGTAAAGACATGGCAGAGGCTGAAACAAGTATTAACCATGCCTTACAAGCGATCCCGAATCAAGCCCGCGCTCTTATTTTGCAAGGCGATTACTTTCTGGCAATGGAACGTCCATTACAGGCTATCGAGGTTTGGGGGGTTGTTGCCAAAGAGAGTCCTGCTTTTATGCATTTAGTGGCTGATCGCTGGATGGCTGCACATTCTGCAGTGAGTCAGGCCGATTCAGGCTTAGATCAACTGTTGGCTCTATTAAAGACCCAAGCGATTGGAGAGTTGTTAGATATTGCGCATAGGCATGTTATGCAAATACGTGGCGCACAAGCCGCTGAGAAAATGCTAGTAGAGGTGATGCAACATTCACCTACCTTGAGCGCACTCTCAAAATTAGCAGAGACGCGTTTAGTACTTGCCGAGGCCTCCGGGCCTGAAAGCCGAGTCGCTGATTTGAAATCCACCTTGGGTTTACTCAAACAGCGCACGACAGCCCTAGCGCGTTATACCTGCGGCAATTGTGGCTTTAGAGCTCGACGTTTTTATTGGCAGTGCCCAGGCTGCAATCATTGGGAAGCGTATTCTCCAAGGCGGAGTGAAGGCGCTGTACCAAGTGGCCCGTCTATGTAAGAAATGATTCAAAATTGTTAGGAATAATAAGCGGTAGTTAAGGAATGAATTCACGAGGGTTTTAAGGAGCTTAATTGAAGGTAACGATTGTTGGAAGTGGATATGTGGGGCTTGTTACTGGAGCTTGCTTAGCAGAGCTTGGTAATACGATTTTTTGTTTAGATATTGATCAAAATAAGATTGATATCTTGAACTCTGGCGGCGTCCCCATTTATGAGCCTGGTCTGCAAGAGATGATCGCCCGTAATCGTGCTGCGGGACGTATTCAGTTTTCTACCGATGTAGCAGCCGCAGTAGCGCATGGCGATATCCAATTTATTGCGGTAGGCACACCCCCCGATGAAGATGGTTCTGCTGATTTGCAATATGTGATCGCTGCCGCTCGCAATATTGGTAAGCACATGACTAGCCCAAAGGTTATTGTGGATAAATCTACTGTGCCGGTTGGTACTGCAGAAAAGGTAACCACTGCTATACAAGAAGAGCTTAAGAAACGAAATCTTGATCCTGCTTTGTGTTCAGTGGTTTCAAATCCTGAGTTTTTAAAAGAAGGCGCTGCTGTAGAAGACTTTATGCGCCCTGATCGTATCGTGATTGGCACCAATGCAGATCCAGCGGGATTACGGGCCAAGGAAATGATGCGCAAGCTCTATGCGCCCTTCAATCGTCATCATGAGCGTACTTATTATATGGATGTAAAAAGTGCAGAGTTAACAAAGTATGCAGCCAATGCCATGCTAGCTACCCGAATCTCATTTATGAATGAGTTAGCCAATTTGGCAGATGAAGTTGGCGCTGATATTGAGGCAGTTCGCCAAGGGATTGGTTCAGACTCTCGCATTGGTTATGGTTTTTTATATGCAGGCACAGGATATGGCGGCTCTTGTTTTCCGAAGGATGTTTCGGCACTTTCTCAAACTGCACACCAATATGGACGTGATCTAAAGATTCTGGAAGCTGTTGAGTCTGTGAATCAAGCTCAAAAAACGATCCTGATTGAGAAGATCGTTAAGCGATTCGGGGAGAACCTAAAGGGCCACCAATTTGCTCTTTGGGGTTTGGCATTTAAACCGAATACCGATGATATGCGTGAGGCACCCAGTCGTTTGATCATCTCTGAGTTGGTCAAGCGAGGCGCTAATATTTTGGCGCACGATCCTGTAGCCATGCCAGAGGCGCAGCGCTGTCTGGAGCTTGACTTTAAGTCGCACCCTAAGTTTTTGGATCAAGTAAAGATGGTAAAGGCTCCAGAAGATGCTCTGGACCAAGCTAGCGCTCTGATTATTGTGACCGAGTGGAAAGCGTTTAGAAGCCCTGATTTTGAGATACTAAAACAGAAGATGAAAAACTCCATCATTTTTGATGGACGTAATTTATATGAGCCCCAAACTATGAAAGAGCTCGGTTTTGAGTATCAAGGCATTGGTCGGCATAATTAGGATGTTGAATTAATAAAGAGCCCAAATTGACTATAGAAAAAGCNNATCAATTTAGTAAGACGCGCTTGCTAGTGGTGGGTGATGTCATGCTAGATCGTTATTGGTTTGGAGATACTGGACGCATCTCACCCGAAGCCCCGGTGCCAGTGGTCCAGGTCGCAAAAATTGATGAACGTTTAGGTGGTGCTGCCAACGTAGCTCGCAATGCCTCTGCCTTGGGTGCGAAAACCACGATCCTCGGTGTTATTGGTCAAGATGAGGCTGGTAAGCGGGTTGAGCAGTTACTCCAAGAAAGTGGTGTCCAAAGTCAATTACAAGCTGATAGTAAGGTACCTACTACAGTTAAGCTGCGAGTAATTGCTAGACAGCAGCAGCTCATTCGTCTCGACTTTGAAGAGACGCCCAGTCAAAACTCCTTGGATGAGAAACTAAAACGTTTTGAGAGTTTGCTGCCCCAAGTAGATGTCGTCATTTTGTCTGATTATGGCAAAGGCGCATTAGAGCAAGTGTCCGCCATGATTGCTCTTGCGAAGGCGAATAAGAAACTAGTTTTAGTCGATCCTAAGGGTGATGCTTATAGCAAATACAAAGGCGCTACGGTTTTAACTCCCAATCGGAGTGAGTTGCGTCAGGTGATTGGGCAATGGAGTGATGAGGCTGATCTTACAAAAAGGGCTCAGTCCTTGCGTCAAGAACTAGAGCTTAGTGCATTGCTATTGACCCGCTCGGAAGAGGGCATGACTCTCTTTACCGAAAAGGGTACGGAACATGTTCGCGCTCAGGCGCGTGAGGTATTTGATGTCTCGGGTGCTGGAGATACCGTGATCGCTACCCTGGCAGTAGCTATGGCAGCCGGTTGGCCACTTGAGCGTGCGATGGCATTAGCAAATCGTGCAGGCGGTATAGTGGTGGGTAAGCTGGGTACAGCAACCGTTTCCGCAGAGGAGCTTCAGTGACATATATCGTAACTGGCGCAGCTGGTTTTGTAGGCGCAAATATTGTGCGGGCACTGAATGCTCGTGGCGAAAAAAATATTATCGCTGTTGACGATTTGCGTCCTGCTGATAAATATCGCAATTTAGCTGATCTTGATATTGCTGATTACATCGACAAAAACGATTTCTTAGAAGGATTTGATGAGGGCTGGTTTGGGAAGATAAAGGCAGTCTTTCATGAGGGGGCCTGTTCTGACACCATGGAAACGGATGGTGTTTTTATGATGAATAACAATTATCAGTACTCCGTCAATCTATATGAGATTTGCACTACACAAAAAGTTCCATTTTTATATGCCTCATCTGCGGCAACCTATGGCGGATCGGATGTTTTTGTGGAGCAACGACAACATGAGAAGCCTTTGAATATTTACGGCTACTCTAAATTTTTATTTGATCAGTATATGCGTGCTCGTTTTGCTGAGAGAGCGCCAACCGCCCAAGTTGTTGGTTTTCGGTATTTCAATGTCTATGGCCCACGTGAATCTCACAAGGGTCGCATGGCTTCCGTAGCATTTCATCACTATCACCAATTTAAGACCAATCAAACTGTAAAACTCTTTGGTGAGTATGGAGGTTATGCAGCAGGTCAGCAGGCTCGAGACTTTGTCTCAGTTGAGGATGTCGTAAAGGTCAATATGTTCTTTCTTGATCATCCTGAGAAGAGCGGTATCTTTAATTTAGGAACGGGAAGAGCGCAACCCTTTAATGATGTAGCCATTGCCACTGTCAATGCAATGCGTAAATTAAAAGGTGAGAATGCATTACCTTTAACAGAGTTAGTAAAAGCGGGTCTGATTCAGTACATTCCATTCCCGGATGACTTACGCGGTAAGTATCAATGTTTTACCCAGGCCGACCTTACTCAATTGCGGACTGCGGGTTATTCAGCAGACTTCCTAAATGTTGAGGAGGGTGTCAGCCGATACATCGCTTGGCTGTCAGCGAATTCTGATTTTCTGGCCAATCCTCTCTAAACCCTTTTTTTAGTCAACACAATCCATTTCCTAGCGTTGAGGAAGACCATGTCTTTTTGTCATGGGAATTTCGTTAACACTCAAGGAGAAAATATGGGTTTATCAGCACTTATCAATACATCTAAAAATAGCTTATCCAAAAAATCAGCTATTTGGATGATTGCGTTAGCGCTTGCTGCGCCACTTTGTATGAACTATGCGCATTCAAGTCCTATTAATGTGAACACTGCTAGCCAGTCAGAGCTCGAAAGTATTCGTGGTTTAGGGCCATCAAAGGCCAAAGCAATAATTGCGGAGCGAGAGAAGGGTGGCGCCTTTTATGATTCCTATGATTTGCATTCACGGGTGCGCGGCATTGGTGAGCGATCGGTTGGTAAGCTGATGGAGAATGGTTTAAAGATTGAGGGACAGAGCGGGTATCGTGAGACCAAAAGTAATGCGCGTACAGAGTCACGACCAAACCGGAGAAGTTCCAAGAGCCAAGCTAAAGCGCCTCAGGCTGAGACCGAGAAGCCGAGTACGCGTAAACGGTTTTGAGTAAATTTACCGATTTATTTGCTTGTGGCTAAAATGGGTTTATGACTCAATCAAACCCTGCTCATTCCCTATATCCAACCATTTCTCAAACCATTGGGAATACTCCCTTGGTTCGCTTACAGCGTATTCCAGGAATGGAGAATGAGCGCCGTGGCAATATCATTCTGGGCAAATTAGAAGGTAATAATCCTGCGGGGTCGGTGAAAGACCGCCCCGCACTTTCAATGATCTTGCATGCACAAGAGCGCGGTGACATTAAGCCTGGTGATACCTTAATTGAGGCCACCAGTGGTAATACAGGGATTGCAATCGCCATGGTTGGCGCAATGTTAGGTTACAAAATTATTTTGGTCATGCCTGAGAATCAAAGTCTAGAGCGTAGGCAGAGTATGGCGGCTTATGGGGCCGAGTTAATTTTGACCTCTAGTTCTGGAGGCATGGAGTTAGCCCGTGATTATGCCGAGCAATTACAAAAAGAAGGGCGCGGCAAACTTCTGGATCAATTTGCTAATACAGATAATCCCCGCGCTCATATTGAAACCACCGGCCCCGAGATCTGGCGTGATACACATGGGCAAATAACTCATTTTGTGTCGGCGATGGGAACGACTGGAACCATTACTGGGGTCTCTACTTACCTAAAGTCAATGAATCCCGAGATACAAATTATTGGTGGGCAGCCGGAGGATGGTTCCCAAATTCCGGGGATTCGTAAATGGGCTCCAGCATACCTTCCTAAAATCTATCAAGGGGAGCGGGTAGATCGTATTGAGTATGTGACCCAGGCTGAAGCTGAAGAGATGGCACGTCGTATGGCTAAAGAGGAAGGGATTTTCTGTGGAATCTCAGCAGCTGGCGCATTGGTGATTGCATTGCGTGTCGCACGAACAGTTGAGAACGCAACGATTGTCTTTATTGTGTGTGATCGCGGTGATCGTTATTTATCGACAGGCGTATTTCCTGCATAAATTCAGTTTGCAGGATTCTCAGTCTTCTTAAGCTTTTTCACTTTCTTTTCCTGTTTCTTAGGCTTTTGCTG
>DENG01000060.1:0-4470 GCA_002359975.1 Polynucleobacter sp. UBA2650 | reverse complement strand
CTACGGTTGTAGTTGACGATACTCAAGAAGTTGGCAAGACCCACGACATATTCCACTTCAGGATCCAGTCCGTTACTAGGGGATGGAAGATCAACAATAAGAGCCTTACTGTTGGATTCAACCCCACCTTGAAGAAGATCGCCTTGCTTAGGGTCTAGGATGCCTAACTCTATTAACTGGTTGACCGTTAATTTAGCAATGGGTTGACCATCCGCCAGCTCCATAATCCTGGGCCGCGTCTGCTCATTGATTATGGTGGGAAAGTAGATTGGCATACCAGCCTGCCAACCATGTACTTTAAGAAAGTTGGCTACGCTAAAGATTGCATCTCTATTACTTTTACGCAAATCAATAATTCCGTTGTTATCGCCATCCTTAGCAAATTGTAAGATACTGCCCGGCATAAATTGTGGAAGGCCAATGGCACCGGCGTAGGAGCTACTTTGATTAAGACAGCGGTTAAAGCCTTCTTGTTTGCGATTCGCATCTCGCCAACATAGGGCAATCAAATCTTTTAATTGATCCCTAAATAAGGCCTGACGAGCAGGTCGGTTTGGAGCCTCTGGGTAGTCAAAGGAAAGGCTCGTTAGGACATCTTTCACTCTAAAGTTACCCATTTGGCGGCCATAGATTGTTTCAACACCAATAATGGCTGCAATGACCTGATAGGGCACCCCACTTTCTTGCTCTGCTGCCACTAAGGCTGAACGGTTTTGTTCAATAAAGGTGAGGCCTGCCTTAATCCGAACGGGTTCCACAAAACGACTGCGATAAACCCGCCAATTCTTCTGAAAAGTGACCGGAGGAGGGGCAACGAGTTTCTTAATCTGGCTTAAGTTTTTGCTATCCCGAAAGCCCAGTTCAAGGCTTTCTAGAGGAATTGACTGACTTTTGGAGACCTCGGCGATTAATGCCCGTAACTGCTCTTGGTAGTTTGCCTCTGTTTTTGGATCAATAGGAGGTTCTGATACCTCTTCTAATTTGGTAGAGGCCGAACCTTCTTGGGTAATTGGAGTGGGGATGGGGGTGGCGCAGGCCCCCAAAATAAGGCTCAGCCCTAAAATCGATAGGTAGGATAGTGTTCTCAAGTTGGCGCTAAGATAGAAGTAGTTTTGATAGAGATGCTAGTTTAGTGAGCAAAGTAGTAATTTGTATACAAAATATAAGAGAGACAAGTAAATGACGACAGCCTATATCAGTCATCCCGATTTTATGAAACACGAGATGGGGCGCCATCATCCTGAGTGCCCCGAGCGTATCCAAGCTATTGAAGATCAATTAATTCAGAGTCGCTTAGATGGCCATTTAAAACGAATTGACCCACCTCTGGCAACTGAGGCTGATATTACCCGTGTGCATAGCGAGGATCACTTGGCATTCATAAAAAGTAAGGCTCCAACGAGTGGCTACGCCATGATCGATGGTGATACGATCATGAACAGCTCAACCTGGAATGTCTCTTTGCGTGCTGCTGGAGCTGCTATTGCAGCGGTAGACGCAGTGATGAAGGGCGAGGTTAATAACGCCTTTTGTGCAGTTCGCCCCCCAGGGCATCATGCAGAGCCCCATCGTTCAATGGGCTTTTGTGTTTTTAATACCATTGCCATTGCAACTCGATACGCGATTGAGCAGTATGACCTAGATCGAGTTGCCGTGATTGATTTTGATGTACATCATGGCAACGGTACCGAAGCAGCATTTATCGATGATCCCCATGTGCTCATGTGTAGCTTCTTTCAGCACCCGTTCTATCCCTACAGTGGTTTGGAGGGTGGGGATAATATGGTGAACATCCCCTTGCCAGCCAGTACAAGCGGAAAGCTTGTTCGAGAGATGATTAGTAAGATATGGATTCCGCGCCTGCAAGAGTTCAAGCCTCAATTGATCATGATCTCCGCAGGCTTTGATGCCCACCGAGAGGATGATTTGGGGCAAATGGGCTTAGTAGAGGATGATTATGTGTGGATTACACAGCAGCTTATGAATGTTGCCAATCAGTCTTGCGATGGAAAAATTGTTAGCTGCCTCGAGGGTGGCTATAACCTATCCGCATTGGGTAGGAGTGTTGCTGCTCATTTGAAGACCTTGGCTGAGCTCTAAATAGCGATAAAATAAGAACTTATTTGGTTGATAAAGGTAGCAAATGAAGGTCTTGGTAGCCGTTAAGCGAGTTGTTGATTACAACGTCAAAGTGCGTGTGAAGTCAGATCAATCCGGGGTTGATATTGCGAATGTAAAGATGAGCATGAACCCGTTTGATGAGATCGCCGTTGAAGAGGCGGTTCGACTTAAAGAGGCAGGCATCGTCAGTGAGGTTATTGTTTTCTCGGCCGGCCCTCAACAGTGTCAAGAGACCTTGCGTACCGCTCTCGCGATTGGCGCTGACCGCGCTATTTTGTTAGAAACCGATACCGAGCTCCAGCCGCTAGCAGTTGCAAAATTACTGCAAGCGATTTACCAAAAAGAGCAAGTACAACTGATTATTTTAGGAAAACAAGCGATTGATGATGATAGTAATCAGACCGGTCAAATGCTTGCGGCTTTACTGAACCTTCCCCAAGCAACTTTTGCCTCAAAAGTAAGCATTGCAGATGGCAAGGCTCAGGTAACTCGCGAGGTGGATGGCGGCCTTGAGACCGTATCGATTTCATTGCCAGCCGTGATCACAACTGATTTACGCTTAAATGAGCCTCGGTATGTAACTCTGCCAAACATCATGAAGGCCAAGAAAAAGCAGCTAGATGTTCTTAAGCCAGAGGATTTGGGGGTTGATATTGCGCCTCGTTTGAAAACGATTCGGGTGGAAGAGCCCCCAAAGCGCACCGCAGGCATCAAAGTACCAGATGTGGCTAGCCTGATCGATAAATTAAAAAACGAAGCAAAGGTTCTATAAATGGCTGCTTTAGTTCTGGTCGAACATGACCATCATTCTTTAAAAGCGGCTACCCATCATGCTGTGAGTGCAGCAAAGCTTTGCAGCCCTGAGGTTGATCTGTTGTTAATCGGTAGCAATGCTGGGGCTATTGCTCAAGCTGCAGCAGGTATTGCTGGTATCCGTAAAGTTTTGCATGCCGATGCAACACAGTTTATAGATCAACTACCAGAGTCTGTTGCCGAACAAATGATTGCTCTGGCCTCGGATTATGATTATTTCTTGGCACCCGCCACTGCTCACGGAAAAAGTGTGATGCCTCGTGTTGCTGCCAAATTAGATATTGCTCAGCTTTCAGATATTACGAGGGTGGTCTCAGGCGATACATTTGAGCGCCCCATTTATGCAGGTAATGCGATTGCAACAGTGCAATCGAGTGACGCCAAAAAAGTAATCACGGTACGCACAACAAATTTTGAGGCTGCCCCGGAGGGTGGCTCGGCTGTGATTGAGTCGATTAAACCTGTAGATCCATATGAAGCATCTCAATTTATTGGGCGAGAACTGACAAAGTCGGATCGACCTGAGTTATCCGCTGCCAAAATCATTGTGTCTGGTGGGCGCGGCTTAGGTTCTGCCGAGAAATATAAGGAATTAATTGAGCCTTTGGCTGATAAATTGGGTGCTGCTCTCGGAGCCTCCCGCGCTGCCGTAGACGCAGGTTATGTGCCGAATGATTATCAGGTTGGTCAAACTGGAAAAATCGTTGCACCACAGCTATATATTGCGGTTGGTATCTCAGGAGCAATCCAGCACTTGGCTGGAATGAAGGACTCAAAAATAATTGTGGCGATCAATAAAGATCCTGACGCACCGATCTTTGGTGTGGCCGATTATGGCTTAGTGGGGGATTTATTTACTTTGGTACCCGAGTTAACAGCTGCGATTTAGTAAAAGTTACTGACTAATTTTTCTGGCTTCTTCAATCTGATACATGAAGAACTGCTCAAAGCCAATTGCTAAGAAGATCATCATTACTCCCGCTCCAAGGATTAACGACAGGATCACGGAAATAACCACCGGCCATCCAGACTCTGTCTTTTGATTATCCTTAGCTTCAGTATTGAACTGCGCATCCCATTTTTCATCAGGGCGTAAGCCAAATGCAATGGTTGTTAACCAACTTGCCTCGATAGCAATAAACCCTAGGATCAGTAAGAACCAAGCGGCGCCTGATGAGCTAGTATTTTGTTGTAGAAGCCAATAGCCCATGGCGCCACCCAGCAAGGAAAGCAATTGCATCCAAGCCCAAAAGCTTTTCATGCCTTGGAGATAAAAGCAATTGAATCCAGTCCCCGGCAAAAATAATCCCAGAGCGCAGAACCTTAATTTAGATCGAAATGATTGCGTCATTTGGAGGAAAGATTGATTTGAGAAAAGCTTAAGACCTCACGATTGGGCCCAATAATCAGTAAGCGATCGCCATCGCGCGCAATCGTTCTGTAATCATTTAAGAGGTACAAGAAATCGCGTTCGATTTCTTCTCGTGCTGTAGAGCAAGCCATGCGCGTTGTAGCAATTTGATTAATCTGAAATCC
>DENG01000069.1:19549-19766 GCA_002359975.1 Polynucleobacter sp. UBA2650 | reverse complement strand
TCTCAGTCCCAGTGTGGCTGATCGTCCTCTCAGACCAGCTACTGATCATCGCCTTGGTGAGCTTTTACCTCACCAACAAGCTAATCAGACATCGGCCGCTCTAATCGCGCGAGGCCTTACGGTCCCCCGCTTTCCCCCTCAGGGCGTATGCGGTATTAGCGCAACTTTCGCTGCGTTATCCCCCACGATAAGGTACGTTCCGATGTATTACTCACCC
>DENG01000069.1:16341-19475 GCA_002359975.1 Polynucleobacter sp. UBA2650 | reverse complement strand
AGCCAGGATCAAACTCTTCAGTTTAATTCCTGTGAACCTTGCGGTTCGTCGCACTCATTCAAGAAATTGACTTGGTAATAAAACCAAATCTTTTTACTGTCTATGAGTACTGTTTATTTACATCTGTCCCGAAGGACTGGATGCCTTTACTCAGTACCCACAATTATCGGTTGACTAATTTTTAAAGAAGGCTGTCCCATCGAAAATCTATGGAAAATCAGCGAAGTCCATGACTATGACATACCCTTAGATATATGTCAACACCCATTCACGATTATTTCTATATTTTCCTACAAAAAAAGTAATCCTTTTTGTAGTGCGCCAATTAAATCAATGGGTTACTGATTTGAAAGGTCGTTAAGGTCAGACATCCAAAAAGACGAGCTGCAATAAACAAGGGTAAACCCTTATATGAATCAGGCTTAAGGGCCTCTTTTTTGTAAAAACGCTTAATTTGGGCTTGGGTTCGTATCTGGCTGAGAGGTTCTGGCTTTACCCTCTTTTTCTAAGCGCTGTTTTTCTGACTCAGAAATAATGTCAAAAAATGCAAAGACTTGTTTCACCCCGTTTACTTTGCTAACAATTTGTTTAGCCTTTTCAGCCTCTTGTTGGCTCAATATTCCCATCAAATAAACTCGACCGCCCTCCACTGAAATATTCATTGAATTTGAAGGAATGTCTGCCGTAAAAACGAGTTGGGTTTTAATGCTTGATGCAAGATAAGAGTCGCTTGCGCGTGCGCCTATAGTGCTGTTCGGCCCAATCATGATTTCATTAAACAAAGAGCGAACATTTTTCATCGCTTTCACATCTGTAGCCGCTTGATTTTTGATTGACTCATCTTTTGCTTCACCAATCAATAAAACTTTTTGATTAAAAGATACGACCACAATATGTGCAGAATCTCCAAATTTCCTAGAGAGCTGACTGTTTGCCTCAAGCTCAATGCCTAAGTCAATAGCTTGCACCGCGGGTGTTCTTCGATCAGCCAAAATAGTTGCGCCCCCAACCATGCCCCCAACAATAAATACCCCGCATGCAGAAATCTGAATGGTGATCAATAAAAGACATGCAACTTTAATCAATCGCAACATATTTATTCCTCATCAAACAAAACATGATCAACCCCATCGCAAAGGCAATGCAACAATAATAAGTGTGTCTCTTGAATCCGAGCGGTGCGTGAAGCTGGGACACACAAGTGCAGATCCTGGCCATTTAATAGGTCAGCCATCTTGCCTCCGCCATTCCCAGTTAGAGCAATGATGTGTATACCAATTTTTTTTGCAGCCTCGATTGCTTTGATGACGTTCTTCGAATTGCCAGATGTTGAGATTGCGATCAAAATATCATCTGCGCGCCCAATGCCACGAACTTGTTTACTAAACACATCTTCGTAACTGTAATCATTACCGATCGCAGTCAAGATCGAGGTATCGGTAGTTAATGCAAGAGCGGCAAGCTCGCGGCGCTCGCGCTCAAAACGCCCCATTAACTCAGCAGCAAAGTGCTGGGCATCTGCTGCAGACCCGCCGTTACCACAGGCCATCACTTTGCCGCCTTCATGAAGGCATTTACTCATTAATGCTATTGCTTTGGCAACCTCGGTTGGCAACAGAACCGCGCCTTCTTGTTTTACAGAAATACTATCCACAAAATGTTGTTTTGCCCTGCTCGCAAGGCTGTCGATTGATTTCATTTTCATATGATTATTATGCTCTGATTAGATCTCATTTATTCCCAAAATAGATGCTGTTTATTCCTAATATTTACGGGGATAATCAATTCTATAAGGCTTTATTTATTCATGGACAAAACTATCCTTCATTTTCTCTCAGAGCAAGAGCTTCCAACTTCTTCTCTGTATATGGTTGCCTCGCCCATTGGGAATTTAGGCGATATTACTCTGAGAGCGCTGCATGTTTTAAATCATGTCGATGGAATTGCTTGTGAAGACACCCGACATAGCGCGCAACTCTTAAATCGCTTTGATATTCGTAAGCCACTCCTAGCTCTACATAAACATAATGAGATGGGTGCGGCCGCTGTCCTAATAGATCATCTGCGCAATGGTCAGCGCTGGGCCTATCTATCCGATGCCGGCACACCGGGAATCTCTGATCCTGGGGCTCGTCTTGTCATGCAGGTGAGTGCGGCAGGATTTCGGGTGATCCCCATTCCTGGTGCGAGTGCGCTTAGTGCCGCCCTTTCAATTGCGGGCTCCTTGTTAGTGGAATCAAACGGCCAATTCCAGTTTCTTGGTTTTGTGCCCAGTCAGAGCAAAGAATTTGATCGAATGATCGAGCAAATGATTGAAAGCTCCTTGCCCAGCATGTTTTACGAGAGCCCTCACCGACTCTCCAAAACATTGCTCAAATTAAGCAAGCTCGTCCCAGAAGAGCGGATTCTTTTTATTGGGCGCGAACTAAGCAAGAAATTTGAGGGCGTTTACCTGCTCAAGCCCAGCGAAATTGCGGAATGGCTTGAAAACGCCAATAACTTAAAGGGGGAGTTTGTTTTGATGCTAAGTGGTGGCGCTTCACAAAAAAATGCGGTTTCCAGTCAAGCTGAGCCTAGCCGATTAGCAAGCCTGCTAGGGGCGCATATGAGTAGTAAAGATATCGCTACAACCCTAAGCTCTATGTTTGGCCTAAACAAAAATGAGGCTTATCAAATAGCCCTTTCCTGCAAGGAGAAGGGCTAAAGCTTACTTGGCGGCTGGTTTTTCTATGGGCGCCTTTGGTTCTGGAAACTTTCCACCCGCTGAGTTTGCGAGATAAACCACGGCTCGTGCGATTTCATAATCACTGATATCGCTTGGATTGGCTCCCCCGCGCGCTGGCATTGCTCCTTTGCCCTTAATAACTGAGGCATACAAAGCGTCATAACCCGTTCCAATGCGCCCACCCCAAGTTGAGGCTGCGGCAAATTTAGGGGCCCCAGCGGCTCCTGAGTTGTGGCATGAGGCGCACACCNNCAGCCTCGCCAGTCTGCATTTCACGCGGTGCGCTGGCATCTTTAAAATTTAACTGTCCAACGGGTTTGATGATAGCCAGCGTAGACCGCTCAGAGCCATTGGTATCTGTCTTTTTCCCGCTGTTGACATACACAATTAAGAGAAAAATAATAACCAG
>DENG01000069.1:16132-16319 GCA_002359975.1 Polynucleobacter sp. UBA2650 | reverse complement strand
GGGATAAAAAAGCTTGCAATCACAGCTATTGACAGCTGTTTTGTATTTTTAATTAAACTACCGTGCTCTTCACTCATATTAATTTGGTCTGTTGGGGTTATATCTAGAGAACATTTTTTGACAAATTCGAATTATACCGAGTGCATTAAGAGTGGGGGCACTTACAATAGACTTGTACGCCACTATT
>DENG01000069.1:13074-16106 GCA_002359975.1 Polynucleobacter sp. UBA2650 | reverse complement strand
GCGCCCGTAGCTCAGTGGATAGAGTATTGGCCTCCGAAGCCAAGGGTCGCAGGTTCGATTCCTGCCGGGCGCGCCAGATTCAAAGCGTTGTCACTCCAAAAACCTAAAAAACCACTATTATTTGGGCTAACTTAGAAAGAAAACGTGTCGGAATTAAATAGCGCCCTCCATACTAGCCAAGCATTAGCCAACACAGCTACGCCCTTGAGCCCTGAGCTGCCCCTGCCTCATCGTCGGGTTATTCGTTCCTGGCTAACCCCCATGACAGAAGGGCAAACGCTTCAAGCAATTGCTCTTTTAGTGCTGGATTCAGTATTGTGGCTTGCGTGCATTGCTGCAACGGTCTATTTTGAGAACATTCTGGTCAAGCTAGTATTTGGCATCATTGCTGGATTTGTAACAGGTCGTATTTTTATTCTGGGCCATGACGCTTGCCATCAAAGCTTCACCCCGCATCGCAATTTAAATAAAGTTTTGGGAAGAATTGCCTTTCTGCCCTCGCTAACACCATATAGCCTTTGGGATATTGGTCACAATGTTGTTCACCACGGACAAACCAATTTAAAGGGCTTTGATTTTGTGTGGGCGCCACTTGCTAAAGACGAGTATGACGCTTTGCCAGCATGGCGAAAAGCCCTGGAGCGTCACTATCGAAGCGGCTGGGGACCAATTACCTACTACTTGGTTGAAATTTGGTGGAACAAAATGTTCTTCCCCAATAAAAAATATAAGCCAGCCGATCGGTCCATCTTTCTTAAAGACAATCTTTTGGTTAGCGCCTTCGCTCTTATTTGGCTTGGTGCGCTCATCTCCTCAGCAATTGTTACAGAGCAATCGGTAATACTTTCATTGCTTTGCGGATTTGTGCTGCCCTATTTATTTTGGAACGGAATGATTGGCTTTGTAGTGTATGTTCATCATACTCACCCATCAGTTGCTTGGTATGACAACAAGGCTGAATGGCTCCGCGCTCAGCCCTTTGTATCAACTACGGTTCATCTAACATTCAAGTTTTATTGGGGTGCATTAATGCACCACATCATGGAACATACCGCCCATCATGTCGACATGAGCGTTCCGCTCTATAACCTGAAGGCGGCCCAAAATCGCCTTGAAACCCTTTTACCAGAAAGAATTATTGTTCAGCCTTTCTCATGGCAGTGGTATTTTGATACCGCTAAGACCTGCAAGCTTTACGATTTCAAGGAAAAAGCTTGGTTAGACTTTAATGGCAATAAAACAGCTAATTCTGTTCGGGTTCTCCTAAGCCCCTCTAGTAATGGGGAAACGAGGTAAAATAGCGGTTTCGAGCAGATTTATCAGATTCCGTTATGACCACTTCTACCACCCCAACCCCCACCCAAGACACATCTCCTAGCCTTAAATTTTGCTCGTCTTGTAGTCGGGAAAAGCGCTTGGAAGGCGGCACCTGGATTCCAACCAGTAACCGCAAGCAGCGCTGGATTTGCGCCAGCTGTCTCTATAACCGTACACATCGCACGGGCTCGGCAAAAGCTTAGTCAACTTACCCCGCACGGGGATTGGCTTGTCTTTCTCGACCAAAGCTATATGCGTTGATTCATCAAAAAACACGATACATCACGACTTGCTGCCGCAGCAATGAAAAATTAGGGGATGTGTTCACCCACACTCACGGTTTCTCTCTCGCTTAACCGGCGATTAGGCCCAAAGGCTAGATTCAGGATCATGATTGTTTTGATCAAATATTATTGATTAATTACCGATAAAATATTCTTATGAATAATCTCGACAGTCTATTGTTTGCTCACACGCATGAATGGGTCAAGCTGGGCGATGACCAAATGTATTGGGTTGGCATTAGTAATCACGCTCAAGAGGCATTAGGGGATGTAATGTTTGTACAACTGCCGGCCCTCAACACCGAGATCAAGCAGGGGCAGGCATGTGCAAGCATTGAGTCCTTAAAAGCGGCAAGCGATATCCATGCGCCCATTAGCGGAACGGTTGCGGTCATTAATCAAACGGCAATCGATACGCCCGAAACCATTAATGCCAAACCTTATGATCTATGGCTTTTTAAAATCAAGTCGGAAGATAAGGCTTTGCTCACGTCAGAGCTTGGGTCATTGCTTTCCTCCGCTTCTTATGATGCCACCCTTTAATCTGTTATATCAACAAAGGGTCGCGCTCAATAGACCAGCGTACCTTCCCTTTTTTACTAATACGGCCATTAGATTGCTTGCGCAGAAAATCATCTAGGCAATTGAGTTGAACCTGTAGTTGAGCCCGACTATCTGCTTCGATTAATAATTGTGCGCGCTCCTTTCCGCCCACTCTTGCTAATGCTTTTGGAACAGGATCAAAGCAGATCAATCCATTATTAGCGTTACTATTTTTTTGAATTAAAGTTTTTGCCTCGGCAAGCAACTCCAATGAATCGCTCATGTACCTTGATTCTGCATGCACCAAAGCATGGCAAACATAAGGTGGCAAACCGCTCTCTTGACGCTCCTTAAGAAGGTGCTTCATATATCCTGCGACATCGTAATTGCGAAGATATTGGTAGATCGGGTCATTGGGATAACGGGTTTCAATCAGCATCTTGGTATGCCCCCCACCCGAACGTCCAGCGCGACCGGCCACCTGAATGAGTTGGGCAAACAAGGCTTCAGGAGCACGATAATCATTGGAATACAGTCTAGCGTCTGCATCCAAAACACATACCAATCCGACATTTTGATAATCATGCCCTTTGCTAAGCATTTGAGTTCCAACAATCATGTCAGCCTCACCTTGGTGAATTTTTGTAAACAAGGCTTCGCTTAACTTCCCGGTGCGCGCAGTATCGGCATCCACTCTCAGAACTTTGGCGTGCGGAACAATCTCTTCTAATTGCTCCTCTATTTTTTGAGTGCCCCTACCCAATGGATGCAAATCGCTATCACCGCATTTTGGACACGATAGCGGAATTGGCTTTATCAAACCACAATGATGACAACATAGGGCGGAGGACTTTCTTGATCCAATCTGTTTATGCATGACCATATAGC
>DENG01000069.1:12080-13064 GCA_002359975.1 Polynucleobacter sp. UBA2650 | reverse complement strand
GGCACTCTGAAAGCCATGCACAAGATCCGCAAGTAAGAACCGGTGCAAAGCCTCGTCGATTCACCAATATCAAAGCTTGTCGGCCTTGTTGATAGTTTTTTAGTAAAGCTTGTCTAAGGGTCGCGCTTATCGCTTGATTTTTATCCGCCTCTTGTATCTGCACCAACTCGACTTCGGGCATTTGCGCCTGATGAATGCGTTCGCTCAATTTAATTTCTTGATAGCGCCCGCGCTCAATGGCGTGCCATGTTTCTAGGGACGGCGTTGCTGAAGACAGTAGAACAGGAATGTTTTCATTTTTTGCTCGCCAGATTGCAAGGTCTCTGGCAGAGTAGCCCAAGCCTTCTTGTTGTTTAAATGAACTATCGTGCTCTTCATCAACCACAATGGCGGCTAAGTTTGGTATAGGGGTCAGTATAGATAAGCGGGTGCCGAGAATGACCTTGGCTTTTCTGCTTATGATCGCATGCCATGAAATTGCTCTTTGTTTATCACTCAAGCCGCTATGCAATACGGCCATTTCTTGATTTGGCATATGGCTTGCAATTCTTCGCTCCAGTTGTGGGGTTAGGTTTATTTCTGGCAGTAGTACCAGCACTTGCGCATCATGATCATTGCTTAAGATCTGCTGGAGATAATTTAAGTAAACCGCAGTCTTCCCACTACCGGTGACGCCATTCAAAAAAATAGTCTGAAACTCTTTTCGATTGTGTGCACAAAGCTGCGAGAGTGCATCCGCCTGAGCGGAATTTAGTTGCTCGGGACGTATCGCCTGATCGTGCGATTGCAAAGCGGTCTGAGTATTTGTCCTCTTGGCTGGCGAAGCGCGCAAGCCCTTCTGCCAATTTTTGGGGCTTCTCCACCATTTTGGAATAGCCGGAATCATGGTTTCCCCAAGGCCGTAAACATAGTAATGCGATGCAAATTGCCCCAGCTCTAGTATTTTTTTATCCAAACAGGGTAGTGGTGCCAAGGCCTTTACTG
>DENG01000069.1:10081-12007 GCA_002359975.1 Polynucleobacter sp. UBA2650 | reverse complement strand
TTCCTCCCAAATGTAATCAAAGGCCTCTTTAAGGGGCTTATCCAAAATCACCTGAACGATTATTTTTGTAAGATTATTCAAGTGGGCGTTTACTTTAATGGTCTGTGGATAACTTTGTGGATAACCCCTATTTATGGGGGTCCTGAAGATAATCGCATAAATGCATTGGGCTCTTCATAAATATGCGCTTTTAATAAAAAGTGAATTAAATCAATGGCTTGGTAAATTTTAAGGCTCTAATACATTTGCTTTGTCTTAAATCCCCATGAAATCAGGATCATGGCCTATCCATGTGTATAAGTACCCCTTAAAAGCCTTGATTTATAGGGATTTATCCCGATTTAGACTACTTTTCTGAGTTGGGCAGAATGCTCCAGAACGGCTTTAGCCAAAACTGTAACGGCGTCTGGATTGGTAAATTGAGATATGCCGTGGCCCAAATTAAAGATATGGCCATCCAAGGGATGGAGCCTAGACTTTAGAGCCGGGGCTTTTGCCAACGAATCCAGTATGCCAATAGCCTCTTGAGTAATTTGTTCGGGTTTGGCAAAAAGCGCTATTGGGTCAAAGTTACCTTGAAGCGCTAGTGGCTTATTTTTAGAAACCAATAGGGTGCGCGCCTTGGCAATGGACATCGTCCAATCAAGCCCGATCACATCGGCACCAACGTCTGCCATGTCCTCCAGCCATAAACCGCCGCCCTTTGTAAAAATAATAATAGGGACTTTTTGCCCATTAACTTCCCGAGGTAATTGATCAATCACGCTACGCATGCTGGCCAAAGAAATTCTTTGATACCAACCATCTGGTAACAATCCCCCCCAGGTATCAAAAATCATAAGTGCTTGAGCCCCCGAGCGCAACTGCTCACCTAAATAAGCAGCTACCGATTGGGCATTGATATCCAATATATGTTTAAGCAAATCGGGGCGATTAAACATCATCGTTTTAGCATGACGAAAATCATCTGAACCTGAACCATCGATCATGTAACAGGCTAGAGTCCAAGGGCTTCCGGAGAACCCGATCAAGGGTACGCGTTGTTTGCCGTCTTGAATAAGCGCCTGTCGTATTTGTGCGACCGCATCAAAGACATACTGAAGTTGTTGCAGATCAGCTGGCCTAAGTTTTTTAACTTCGTCCTCACTGCGCAAGGGATGCTGAAAACTGGGGCCCTCGCCAGCAGCAAACTGCAGTCCCAAACCCATGGCATCGGGTATTGTCAAAATATCAGAAAACAAAATTGCCGCATCCAGCGGATAACGATCCAAGGGTTGCAATGTTACTTCTGTCGCATAGGCAGGATTTTTGGCTAAGCCTAAAAAACTACCCGCTTTTGCACGTGTTGCATTGTATTCGGGTAGGTAGCGCCCTGCCTGACGCATTAACCACAGAGGCGTGCGGTCTGTTTTTTCGCCTAAGCAAGCCTTTAAGAATCGATCGTTTGTTAACAATTGTTTAATTATTTTTTACGGCGTAGGCGCGATATTGCAGCCAACTGGGCCGCAGCCATCGCAAACTCTGATTGAGCGTGAGCAATATCAAAATCACCAGCACGATTTTGCATAGCCTCCTCGGCACGCTTTTTAGCCTCAACAGCTTTCGCCTCATCAAGGTCATGACCACGGATTGCAGTATCTGCCAACACAATCACACTGTCCGGTTGAACCTCTAGATAACCCCCGGCCACGAACACAAACTCTTCATCACCGTCTGCTTTTTCAATCCGGACTGCACCAGGCCTTATTCGCGTAATCAGCGGAGTATGCCCATGCAATATGCCAAGCTCGCCAGACTCTCCTGGCAAAGCAACAAATTTTGCCTCGCCACTAAAAATCGACCGCTCTGCACTTACAACATCAACGTGGATTGTTGCCATTACAGTTTTTTCGCCTTTTCAATTGCCTCATCAATCGAACCAACCAT
>DENG01000069.1:5115-10061 GCA_002359975.1 Polynucleobacter sp. UBA2650 | reverse complement strand
CGAATAGTTTCCTTTAGTGGTACATATTTACCAGGGGAGCCTGTAAATACCTCAGCAACGTGGAACGGTTGCGATAAGAAGCGCTGAATCTTACGAGCACGAGCTACCGCTAATTTGTCATCTGGTGAAAGCTCATCCATACCTAAAATTGCAATAATGTCGCGTAACTCTTTATATTTTTGCAATGTAATCTGCACTCCGCGAGCAACCTCATAATGCTCGGTACCGACCACTTGTGGATCAAGCTGACGGCTTGTTGAGTCCAAAGGATCAACCGCTGGGTAAATACCCAACGCAGCAACATCACGCGATAAAACTACGGTGGAGTCTAAGTGAGCAAAAGTAGTTGCTGGTGAGGGGTCTGTTAAGTCGTCGGCCGGAACATAAACTGCCTGAATAGAAGTGATCGAGCCGGTCTTCGTCGAAGTAATGCGCTCTTGAAGCTTTCCCATTTCTTCAGCCAAGGTTGGTTGATACCCAACGGATGAAGGCATACGGCCTAATAATGCAGACACTTCGGTGCCCGCAAGGGTATAACGATAAATGTTGTCGACGAAGAACAGAATGTCTCGGCCCTCATCGCGGAAAGCCTCAGCCATTGTTAAACCTGTCAAGGCAACGCGCAAACGGTTTCCAGGCGGCTCATTCATCTGGCCAAATACCATGGCTACTTTATCAACAACATTAGACTCTTTCATCTCATGATAAAAGTCATTGCCTTCACGGGTACGCTCTCCAACGCCTGCAAATACGGATAATCCAGAGTGCTGTTTAGCAATGTTATTGATGAGCTCCATCATATTGACTGTCTTGCCCACACCAGCACCACCGAACAGGCCAACCTTGCCGCCCTTAGCAAATGGGCAGACCAAATCGATCACCTTAATGCCTGTTTCTAGCAAATCAACCGACGGGGAAAGCTCATCAAATTTTGGGGCAAGCTGATGTATGGCTCGGCGATCTTGCGTTGCTATTGGGCCAGCATCGTCAATTGGTCGGCCAAGCACATCCATAATTCGACCCAAGGTCGCGGGGCCCACCGGGACCTTGATGCCGGCACCACTTGCTTTCACTTCCATGCCGCGTCGCAATCCGTCGCTTGAACCCATTGCAATCGCGCGAACTACGCCGTCTCCAATTTGCTGTTGGACCTCAAAGGTTAAGCCTTTTTCTGCAAATGAGGCTTCCTTGCTCTCTACTAGAGTCAAGGCATCATAAATGTTGGGCATTTCATTTCGAGGAAACTTAATATCCACCACTGCACCAATACATTGAACGATATTTCCGTTGCTCATTATGTTTCTCCGCTATTTAAACTTTAAATTTTTTACAATTAAACCGCTGCGGCTCCAGCCACAATCTCAGATAACTCTTTTGTAATCGCTGCTTGTCTAGTTTTGTTATAAATCAACTGTAGCTCACCAATCACGTTTTTGGCATTGTCCGAGGCGGCTTTCATTGCCACCATTCGAGCCGATTGCTCAGAAGCCATGTTCTCTGCCACAGCCTGATAAATAAGAGCTTCTACGTAACGTTTTAATAATCCATTCAAAACCGATTCGGCATCTGGCTCATAGATGTAATCCCAGCCATGGCCACCACCAGCCTCTTGATTTAATTCTGAGGACTCAAGCGGCAAGAGTTTTTCTAAAACAGGCTCTTGTTTCATCGTATTAATGAAGCGCGTATAAGCTAAATAGACCGCATCAACCTCACCACGCTCAAACGCAGTGAGCTGGGCAGCGATCGCACCAATCAACACATCCATATGCGGGGTGTCGCCCAAATGCACCGACTGCGACAGAAGCTTAGCCTTTGCTCGATTCAAGAACTGTAAGCCTTTTGAACCTATCGCAGTAAATTCGATGGATACATTCTTATCCTTAAACTCGCGAACCTGATTCGTAATTAAACGCAAAATGTTGGTATTTAAGCCGCCACACAATCCCTTATCAGTGCTAACTAAAATGACGCCAGCCTTTTTCAGCTCACGCACCACCATATAGGCAGGCCGATACTCTGGATTAGCTTTTGCTAAATGCGACGCAATTGCTTTAATTTTTTCTGAGTAGGGTCTAGCAGAGCGCATACGTTCTTGCGCACGACGCATCTTCGATGCGGCCACCATTTCCATCGCTTTCGTGATCTTGCGCGTATTTTGAACGCTCTTGATCTTGCTGCGTATTTCTTTTGTACCTGCCATGATCGCCTAAATTAGAAAGAGCCCGAACGTTTAAAGTCTTCGATTGCTGCGCGCAAGGCGGTTTCGTCATCTTTGCTTAGGTCCTTCGTATCTTCAATGCGCCCAACTAAATCTGCAAACTTTGATTTAAGGTGCTCATGTAGGCCTTTTTCAAAGGGCAGAATTTGCTTGATTTCCAAATCATCAAAGAAGCCGTTGTTCACTGCATACAGTGAGGCAGCTAATTGCCACACTTGCATCGGAATATACTGTGGCTGCTTCAAAAGTTCAGTAACGCGCTTACCACGCTCTAACTGCTTACGTGTTGCCTCATCCAGGTCAGACGCAAACTGTGCAAATGCTGCAAGTTCACGATACTGGGCAAGGTCGGTACGAATACCGCCCGAAAGCTTCTTAATAACCTTTGTTTGTGCCGCACCGCCCACACGTGATACGGAGATGCCGGCATTAATCGCTGGACGAACGCCTGCATTAAATAAGTCGGTTTCCAGAAAGATCTGTCCGTCAGTAATCGAAATTACGTTTGTGGGTACGAATGCGGATACGTCTCCCGCCTGCGTCTCGATCACAGGCAAGGCGGTTAATGATCCGGTCTTGCCCTTCACTGCACCATTCGTAAATTTCTCAACGTAATCTGTGTTGACTCGCGCAGCACGCTCAAGAAGGCGTGAGTGCAAATAAAACACGTCGCCCGGATATGCCTCGCGACCTGGTGGGCGACGCAACAACAAGGAGATTTGACGATAAGCAACCGCCTGCTTTGTTAAATCATCATAAATAATCAAGGCATCTTCACCGCGATCGCGGAAGTATTCGCCCATGGTGCAGCCCGCATAAGCAGACAGATACTGCATCGCCGCCGATTCCGATGCGCTAGCAGCAACCACAATGGTGTATTCCATTGCGCCAAGCTCGGTTAGCTTACGGACCACGTTAGCAATGGTGGAAGCCTTTTGACCGATCGCTACATAAATACAGTAAACACCCTTACCCTTTTGATTGATGATGGCATCAACGGCTACTGCAGTCTTGCCGGTTTGACGATCGCCAATAATTAATTCGCGCTGACCTCGTCCAATAGGAACCATTGAGTCAATCGCTTTAAGTCCAGTTTGCACAGGCTGGCTAACAGACTGGCGCGCAATAACACCCGGCGCAACTTTTTCAATAAAGTCAGTAAGCTTGCTGTTGATTGGTCCTTTGCCATCAATCGGTTGTCCGAGAGCATCAACAACCCGGCCTAACAGTTCGGGGCCTACAGGAACCTCCAAAATACGTCCAGTACATTTAACTGGATCGCCTTCTTTAATGTGGGTGTACTCACCGAGCACCACGGCACCAACAGAGTCTCGCTCCAAGTTCAGAGCAAGCCCAATGGTATTGCCTGGGAACTCCAACATCTCGCCCTGCATGACGCCCGATAAACCGTAAACACGGCAAATACCATCGGTCACCGAAATAACAGTGCCCTCATTACGAATTTTTGAATCAACGCCTAATTCGTTAATTCGACTTTTGATCAGCTCGCTGATCTCGGAAGGGTTCAGTTGCATCAATTACTCCTAGATATAAATCGTATGTTCTTAATTAATCGTTACGCGCTTAAATTGATTTGCATTTGTACTAAACGGGTTTTAATCGAGCTGTCCAAAACCTCGTCGCCTACTTGTACGCGAACACCGCCAATCAGCTCTGGGTCAACCACAACCGTCGGGCGCAGCTCTTTTCCACCAAATCGTTTTTTTAAACTTGCTAATAATTCAGTTAAAGCCCCGCCCTCCATCGGAAATGCGGATGTAATGATTGCCTCTGCTGCTCCCTCGCTCTGATTTTTCATAGCAATAAATTGCTTTGCAATTTCAGGTAATGCCACTAAGCGGTGGTTATTGGCTAACAAATTTAAGAAGCTGGCGAGGCCTTGATCTGGCTTCGACTTAAGAAGGCCTTCAATTAATTTGAATAGGTCATTTGAGCTTAATTTTGGGTTATTGGCCAACGCAATCAATTCAGCATTCTCAAACAACGCCGCCAAGTCTTCTAATTGATTTGCCCAAGCACTCAGATCAGCAGGCTTAGCGCTTGCAAATAAAGCCTCAGCATAAGGCCGAGCAATTGTGGCAATGTCGGCCATTTATAGCTCTGCCTTTAATTGGTCCAATAACGCGGCATG
Source organism: Polynucleobacter sp. UBA2650 (assembly GCA_002359975.1). Classification (GTDB taxonomy): domain Bacteria; phylum Pseudomonadota; class Gammaproteobacteria; order Burkholderiales; family Burkholderiaceae; genus Polynucleobacter. The sequence continues at coordinate 5,688 of DENG01000069.1, read as the reverse complement.
AGCTTTGGGATCAACCTCGCGGCGCAAGATTTGCTCTGCGCCTTTGACTGCTAGGCCTGCAACTTGATTGCGCAACTCATCTCGCGCCTTACCAACCTGTTGCTCTGCATCGGCTTTTGCTTGGGCAATAATGCGTGCGGCTTCGGCCTGAGCATTTGCCTTAATTTCCTCAGCAGCCATTTGCGCTCTTTTTTCAGCCTCTGCTACACGCTGAACACCCTCTTGCCGCGCAGACGCCATTGCCAATTCTGCTTTTTTGGTTGCATTCTCGAGATCCATCTTGCCACGCTCGGCGGCTGCCAAGCCATCGGCAACTTTAGCAGAGCGCTCATCTAGCGCTTTCACCAAAGGGGGCCATACAAAACGCGCAACGACCCACCATAAGATGAAGAAAACGATCATTTGCGCGAATAAGGTCGCGTTTAGATTCACGATGTTCCTTTCAAAACATTTCGCTGTTGTGGGCCACTAATGTGGCCCGAAACAAAATTACTTAATAACGGCAAGAAGTGGGTTCGCAAATGCGAACAACATTGCAACGCCAACGCCGATCAAGAACGCAGCATCAATCAA
>DENG01000069.1:0-5088 GCA_002359975.1 Polynucleobacter sp. UBA2650 | reverse complement strand
TCAATGAATTTTCCACCCATTAGGCCGATTCCCAAGCAGGCGCCAAGGGCTCCGAGGCCAATAATGAGACCAATACCAATTGCGGTGAGGCCTTGAATGTTTGCTAAAAATGCTTGCATGTTGACTCCTAAGTAATAAAGGTGGTGTTAAAAATAAAAACGGCTAGTTAATGATGGCTATGTGCCTGACCAATGTAGACCAAGGTCAACATCATAAAAATAAATGCTTGCAACAAAATAACAAGAATGTGAAATATCGCCCATGCCGACCCTGCGATCACATGTCCAACCAGTCCGAGCACGCTTAGATCAAGACTAAAGGTCCAAATGCTTCCCAGCAGGGCAATCAACAAGAAAATTAATTCTCCCGCATACATGTTGCCAAATAGTCGCATTCCTAATGAAACGCCCTTTGCAACATATTCAATAATATTCAACACTAAATTAAACGGCGCCAAGTACCATTTCGCACCAAATGGGGCGGATAAAAGTTCATGGGCAAATCCGCCGACGCCTTTTGCCTTGAAGCTATAGAAAAACACTAAGAGCAGAACTGCAAATGACATTCCTAGTGTTGCATTTAAGTCGGTCGTCGGAACTATTTTGTGGTGAGGAACATGTAAGCCAAAATTTTCTAAGAAATGATTTACCCCCACAACCCAATCAACCGGAACGAGGTCGAGCGTGTTTAACAAAATAATCCAACAAAATACAAATAGGGCTAGTGGGGCAATATAGCTACGATCACCGTGCACAATACTTTTTGATTGCGTATCAACCATCTCTACCAACATCTCTACTAGGGCCTGAAAGCGCCCTGGTACACCAGACGTCGCTCGTCTTGCGGCAACCAACAAAAAGCCAACGGCGATAAGACCCATTAAGAGGGTCCAAAAAAGGGTATCTAAATTAATAACGCTGAAATCAATAATGGAGGTCTGCGCACCACCAATATTGTTAAGGTTTTGCAAATGCTCTGCAATGTAGGCTGTGGGTGTTAAAGGCTCGCTAGGAGCTCCGTGTGCTGCACTTGCCATTTTTAAGCAATTCCCTTGTTACACAAAATTAACACTGCTCACCGCCAAAACCACGCAAGCCAATAACACTTGAGCGTGACAAAGTAAGTGACCAGCAACGGTATCCACTGCAGATCTGGGTAACTAAACGCTACCCACACAAACATTGCAATCGTTACGGCAATTTTTATAAATTCGCCAGAAACAATCGCCGCTAACAAACTCCCAGGATTCTGGTTTTTCATTCGCTTGGCGGCGCTGAGTCGTAAAGCAAACAGCGATGCCGGAAAAAACCCGATAAATCCACCCAAAAGAGCTGAGTAAGTATAAAGGCTCAGACCTTTTGGAATTCCAACAATCGACCAAGCGAGCGCACTCAATAAGGTCACGACCAACTGAAGGCCGATAACCGCCCAGGGAGAAAGGGTAAAAAATGCTCTGCTTTTATTCTGCCGCAGGGCATCCATCTCTTTCTTGCTATAGGTCCGATAAGCCAACTGCTGCTCATCGACCTCGTCCCAAGCGTGCGCTGAATGATCTTTTTTGGGAATCAATTTAGCAACAACATTCTATTATTTGCCCCGATCAAGGTCAATTGTTTTAGGTACTTTTATTACTTAATTTGATTCAATACCCAGTTTTTTCATAAGGGCATCTAGCTCATCAAATTGACTGAAGTAAAACCGCAGCTCTCCTCCCTTGCCCTTATTTTTAAACTCGACCTCTAAGCCCACAATATCGGCCATATTCTGCGCCAATCGTTTTAGGTCTTGATCGGCCTGGCTCGACTTCCCCGCAGAGCCTTTTAATGGTTTTTTCTTTGCCAAGTCTCCTGAAATTAAGGTGGCCGAAGCTGCCAATCGCTCTGTCTCCCGAACTGAAAGGCCCTGGGCCACAATTTTTTGAGCCAGCGCAACCTGACTAGACCCAGGCAAAGAAAGTAGGGCCCTTGCATGCCCCATATCCAGCTCGCCAGCTATTAGCATTGCTTGCACGGCTTTTGCCAGCTGGGATAGGCGCAACAAATTACTAATTGCACTTCTCGACTTTCCAACCGACTTGGCGGCCTGTTCATGAGTAAAGCCAAACTCCTCAATAAGACGTGCAAGGCCCCGTGATTCCTCAAGGGGATTGAGATCTTCGCGCTGCATGTTCTCAATCAATGCCATAGCCGCTGCCGCCTGATCGTCCGCGTCCACAATGCGCACCGGCACCTCTTTAAGCCCAGCAATGCTGGCAGCCCTAAAGCGTCGCTCGCCCGCAATAATCTCGTATCGACCTGTTCCTAACCCTCGTACTAATAAAGGCTGTATCACACCCCGCTCACGAATACTGTCGGCCAACTCCTTTAAAGGAGTCTCGTCCATTATTTGTCTTGGCTGATATTTGCCTGCCTGCAACAAATTAAGCGGCAAGGCGCTAGGGTTGTCGCCACCAAATTCACTCGCCATATTTTTATTGGAGGCCCCAAGCAAGGCATCCAAGCCTCTTCCCAGTCCTTTTTTCTTATTTACACTCATTTTTTACCTACATTGTTTTAATGCGCTCTACCATTTCGCCGCCGAATTCAATATAGGCTTGTGCTCCACGCGCTGATTTATCAAAAATAACCCCAGGCAAACCGAATGATGGCGCCTCTGCTAAACGAACATTTCTAGGAATAATTGTCTTAAACACCTTGTTCCCAAAATGGGTCATAAGCTGCTCTGATACCTGTTGTTGCAATGTAACGCGAGCATCAAACATGACCCGCAATAATCCAATTATTTTTAAATTGGGATTTAAATTTGCGTGCACCTGTTTAATCGTATTCACCAAATCCGATAACCCTTCAAGGGCAAAATACTCGCATTGCATTGGCACCACAACGCCATCGGCAGCACACAGGCCATTAAGCGTTAGTAAAGATAATGCTGGCGGACAGTCGATCAAGATAAAGTCAAATTGATCCTCTATCTCCGCTAGGGCTAGCTTCAATCGCATCTCACGATTTTCTAAATCAACCAGCTCTACTTCTGCTCCGGCCAAATCACGGTTTGCAGGCATCACGCTGTAGCCAGCAGTGGGCGCGTACAGAACGGTCTGTGCCGCGGTGGCCATGCCGATTAGGACTTGATAAACGCTGTTTTCTAAATTTGCTTTGTCAACTCCAGACCCCATTGTTGCGTTGCCTTGGGGGTCAAGGTCTATCAAAAGAACTCTTTGTTTTTGGGCCACGAGGCCCGCAGCCAAATTAACGGCGGTTGTTGTTTTACCAACGCCGCCCTTTTGGTTTGCAATACAAAATGTTTTGGCCATTTTATTATTTTTCTTTTTTACTTAATTTGAAATACTAATAATCGACGGTCTACTTTTTGCCCAGGCAATGCCAGCGCACACTCCTCTAAAAGCGTCCACTCTGCTTTAGAAACCTCTGCAATTTCTTCTTCGCTACGCTGGCTCTTCATTGCAAACACCAAGCCCGAAGGTTTTAGTAGGGGCCTTGCCAACTCCAATAGCTTTTTTAATCGAGTAAATGCGCGCGCAGTAACTGCATCGAACTCCCCCGCCATCTTATGTGCAACCTGCTCAACGCGCATTGCCATTACGCTCATATTCTTTAATTGCAAGCCGCCACGCACATGCTGTAAGAAAGCTGCCTTCTTTTTGCTTGCCTCGATCAAATAAAGGCTCCATTGGGCTTGCAAAATAGCAAGCGGGATCCCCGGGAGGCCGCCTCCGGAGCCCATGTCAGCAAGCTGAAGTTTCTGTGTTTTGTCTCTCGCAGCACTTCCCAAATAGCGCATTAGTATTGGAAAAATTACAATGGAATCAATAAGATGTAAATTTATAGCAGAATCCGTATCCTCAATTGCTGTTAAATTGTGCACCCGATTCCATCGCAATAGCTCATTTAAAAAATAATCCATCGCTTTAATTTGCTCAATATTCAAGCCCAGATCGGCAAGGCTGCCCTCTAAAGTCAGGCCATTCATAGCAGTACCTGTGTTTTACCAATGCCTTTCTTTAGATGAACCAGCAGTAATGAGATGGCTGCCGGCGTAAGCCCAGAAATTCTGGAGGCCTGCCCCAAAGTCTCAGGCTGATGCATATTGAGCTTTTGCCAAACCTCTACAGACAGGCCTTTCACTAAGGAATAGTCTAAATCTGGGGGCAAGCGAAGGCTTTCATAGTGCTCATGTCGCTCTATCTCAGTTTTTTGTCGTTCAATATAACCCTGATACTTGATCGATATCTCAACTTGATCAATGATCTGTTTGTGCAATTGCAAGTCTGATATTGCTGGGGCGCCCTCAGCAAGCTGAGGGTCGGCCTGCATAAGATCCCGATAAGATGCTTCGGGTCGTCGCAAGATCTCTGCCAGGGTGCATTCGTGCGACAAGGCCTGGCCTAGGAAGGCTGCCAGTGCTGGGGCTGCTTTATGGCGGGGGCCGACCCGAAATGTGGCGAGACGAGATGTTTCACGTGAAACATGCTCCTGCTTTTTCTGAAAAAACTCCCATTGCCGGTCTGATAACAGGCCCATTGAGCGCCCTCTCTCTGAAAGACGGGCATCGGCGTTGTCCTCTCTAAGACTCAGTCGATACTCTGCTCGGCTAGTAAACATTCGGTAAGGCTCTTGCACCCCACGGGTAATTAGGTCGTCTACTAAAACCCCTAAGTATGACTCGCTTCGCTTCGGGACCCATGGATCGCGTTCTTTAACTGCAAGTGCCGCATTAATTCCGGCCAAGAGGCCTTGGGCAGCGGCCTCCTCATATCCCGTGGTGCCATTAATCTGGCCCGCAAAATAGAGTCCAGACAACGCCCTAGTCTCCAGGCTATGTTTAAGGCGCCTTGGATCAAAGTAGTCATACTCAATGGCATAACCTGGGCGCAAGATATGTGCATTTTCCAATCCACGCATTGAGCGTACCAATGCATACTGCACATCAAATGGAAGACTGGTNNTGCGCAGACTCAAGACCACGGATACTCTGCACCAAATCCTGCTGAACATCGAATGGCAAGCTAGTCGAAATACCATTTGGATAAAACTCATTGGTCGTCAAGCCTTCGGGCTCTAAAAAAAT
>DENG01000030.1:19638-19803 GCA_002359975.1 Polynucleobacter sp. UBA2650 | reverse complement strand
GCGGTGATTGGGCTTTTCTCAGGGGCTGGTGCCGGGGCAGGTGCTGGTGCCGACTGCGCCAATGCGCCGCCAGCTAATGCTGAAATGGCTAATGCCAATGTGGTTTTCTTAAACATGCTCATAAAAACTCCTATCGTTCTGGTTGAATAAAAAAAATCACTACTT
>DENG01000030.1:19297-19601 GCA_002359975.1 Polynucleobacter sp. UBA2650 | reverse complement strand
TGAGGATTAGGGTTGGTCTATTAATGATTCAATTTAGGGAAAATCAGTGTTTTATTGGGCTTTTGCACCAAATTAATGCACTACATTCAAGAGTTTTTTGCACAAAATCAGTGCAATCGACGTTTATTCCCCATTGCCCCTACAATTTACGGATGCAAAAACCCAGTCAAGTATTCGAGCAAATGCAGACCATTGCGGTCGACATGCAAAACAAAATTGGTGAGGCCATTCGGAACTCGCCGGCCAAGGACATTGAAAAGAATGTGCGAGCGATGATGAGTCAAGGATTCCAGAGAATGGATTT
>DENG01000030.1:18231-19235 GCA_002359975.1 Polynucleobacter sp. UBA2650 | reverse complement strand
CAGAACTAGAGAAGAAGTCTTAATTTGCTGTATTAAGGTTTAACTCATCAGGTTTTTCATCATCATGAAAAACAGTCATCGGAAAATAGCGTGGGGCGATGAGAAACCAAATAAATCCTAAGATCTGAATCACCAGAAAAACTGCAAGGGCCAGATCATAAGCGCTGGCTTTATTCCAACCCTGTGCAATTCCGAAGTCGAGCATATGCCCAATACCCCACTGCACTATGAATGCGCCAATAAATAGTGTGAGGTTATAGGTAGTGCTTACTCGTCCTGAGTAATGCTTCGGAAAATACAAAACAATAATACTTTGAGCCAAAACAAAAGAGGCGCAGGTAATCGCAAACAGATACCACCAAATCCAAACGAAAGATGTTTGCCAAAAATACGAGCACGCTTGCATAATNNGTCATGTAGCGCATCGTATCGATTCCAACGCGAGCTAACTTTGGTAAAACCCAGGCATTAAAGAGATAGGCGAGCAGTAAAACAACATTGAACCCAAATACGATTTGTGCTGCAGTTGTTGGTGGGTAGTCCATCACCTCGATTAACCAGGGGCCAAACCATAGTGTTTGAATCGCAATAAAGCCACCATAACAAAATGTACCCAAAGGCAAAATGCGCCAGAAAAATGCATTGGTCAAGATTGGTTTATAGCTTTGCCACGATAAGTTTGTAGATGATCGATACGCCTGCCTCTCAACGGAGGCGGACTTTCTAACTGGCAAACCAAAATACAAAGTCAGAATGGCTAAAAACGTTAAGCCAGCCATCACTAAAAATACGCCACGCCAACCGATGTAAGGGGTCACTAAGTGGACAGGCCATGTACTGGCTAGAGCACCGCTGGTCCCAAATACCAGCATGGCAGACGCTAATTGCCCCTGTTGTGCTGGCGCATACCAAGCCCGAAAGCCCGAAAATGACGCCATTAAACATGCTGAGACGCCCATGCCAATGAGTACTCTGGCCATCACCAGCGTTGTGAAATCCTCAGC
>DENG01000030.1:6737-18057 GCA_002359975.1 Polynucleobacter sp. UBA2650 | reverse complement strand
GACATAAAGTAGGCAAATGCAAAACACAGAAATACACGCAAGGCAAATGTACCCTGCAGTGGCAGAGCTAAGTGCTGGTCGGGCTGTCGATACCAGTGCGAGTAATGCGCTTTACTCATTTTCTTAATTTGGCCGGAACTCATCAAAAAAGATATTGATATTCTCTTGCTCTAAGGAGGGCATGGGATTTGAAGGTGTTTGAGCCCGCACTACACTAACTTGATACAAATAAAGCCCTCCGTCTGCCATGGGTCGTATCAACCACCGAATCCGCATCACTCGTTTAGCTTGAGGTAAATCTAAAAAATAATCCTGACTTGCTTGTTTCTGTTGACCAATAGCGCCTATTTTGGAGCTACTTTCTTTCACCCGATTAAATTCTGATGGGGTGCTTTGATTGGGAGATAAAGTCTGCTGTAAAAGAACCGACTTTAGTAACTGCTCAATCGCCGAAACTTGATTTGCGAGAGCCACAGGGATTTCAGTGGTCATCACGGCAAAGATATCGTCATCCACTTTAACGAACTCAAGAGACTGTTTAAGTTTGTTCTCTTGATAGCTCAAGCTACGGTCAATTAATTGGGGCTTTCCAGGGAAAAAGGCAGCGTAGCCAAGAGACTCATTTTTAACGGTCCGCCAATCTAATTTTGGACTGCACGCCAACAAAGTAAATGCAAAGCAGAAACAAAGGGCTAGTGTAAGAAGCTGTTGATAGGGCCTAAACAACACCAGCCTCATGCGCTTGTTGATCAGCATGGTAGCTAGAGCGCACCATTGCACCAACGGCTGCATGACTAAAGCCCATTTGATAAGCCTTCTCTTCGAACTCTTGAAAGACATCTGGATGAACGTAGCGCAGCACAGGGAGGTGGTGATTGGAGGGGGATAGATACTGACCAATCGTTAACATATCAATATCATGCTCACGCATATCGCGCATCACATCCAAAATTTCTGCATCGGTCTCACCCAAACCGACCATCAGACCACTTTTTGTTGGTATGTGAGGAAAGCGCCCCTTAAAATCTTTTAGCAACTTTAAGGAATGAGCATAATCCGATCCTGGTCGAGCTTGTTTATAAAGACGCGGGACGGTTTCTAGATTGTGATTCATCACATCGGGAAGACCCAATGGATCACTCGCAAAAACGTCAAGCGCTTTCTCTAAACGCCCCCGAAAATCGGGAACCAATACCTCAACCCTGGTTGCGGGAGAAAGTTTCTTGGTCTGAGTAATACAGTCTACAAAATGTTGTGCGCCACCATCACGCAAATCATCACGGTCTACGCTCGTGATCACGACATATGAAAGTTTTAAAGCAGCAATCGTCTTGGCTAAGTTAACAGGCTCATTCTGATCCAAGGGATCTGGCCTACCATGTCCAACATCACAGAAGGGGCAGCGCCTTGTGCACTTATCGCCCATGATCATAAAAGTTGCCGTACCCTTACCAAAGCACTCACCAATATTAGGGCAACTCGCTTCTTCACATACTGTGACCAACTGGTTTTCGCGCAAGATCTTTTTAATCTCTGTAAATCGGGAACTGCTGGAGGCAGCCTTAACCCGAATCCAATCAGGCTTTTTAAGAATCTCTGCCAGAGGAACTATTTTGATTGGAATGCGAGCGGTCTTGTCGGCTGACTTTTGTTTTTGCAGCGGATCGTATTCTTTTTTTTGATTACTCATAACACTGGTGCAAGATGCAATTGCCTTTTTAAATGGTCTACTAAGCGCGCGGCGACTAAGTCGATATTCTCGCTGATTCCAAGAGTTTTCATATCAACGGTCTGCAAACCCTCATATCCACAAGGGTGGATTGCCCCAAAAGGGCCTAAATCCATCACCACATTGAGAGCTAGTCCATGATAACTGCATTGCTTAGTGATCTTTAGGCCAAGCGCCGCGATCTTTGCACCCTCATATAAGGTGGGCTGGTTTTGCTTGGCAATATAAATTCCTGGCGCTCCTGGCTTGCGCTCAGCCATCACCCCATATCCAGCTAAGGCATCAATCACAGATTGTTCAATAGCGCTAACTAATTCTTTCACAAAAAGCGTCTTGCGCTTTAAATCCAGAAGGAGATAAATAACAATTTGACCTGGACCGTGATAGGTAATCTCGCCACCGCGATCAACCTCAAGTAATGGGATGTGCGCAATTGGTTGATGAAGATTAGCTGGGTTGCCCGCAAGGCCCAAAGTAAATACAGGAGGGTGTTGCAGAACCCAAAGCTCATCGGGAGTATCAGGTAAGCGCTCTTTGGTAAAGCGCTGCATTGCTTCATAGGTCTCCTGATAGTCAACAAGTCCCAAATTTTTGATCAATACTGGACTTATTTGCATCGTATGCCTAGAGATCCACTTAAAGTACCACGCTCACTAAGGGGTGCGTTGAGAGCGTTCGATAAATTTCATCTAATTGCTCGCGGCTATGAACATGGACTGTAATCGTGAGACCTAAATAATTTGCGTCACGCGATGGGCGCTGCTCTATGGTTCCTTCTTGAAAACCCGAATCAAATTGTTTTGCAATATGCACTACTGCTGGTAAAAACTCTGGGGTAGCCTTTCCCATCACCTTAATCGGAAAATCGCAAGGGTACTGAATGAGTGATTCGGGGGCTTCTTTTGAGTTCATGAATAGATTATTACGAAACTTGGCCTAACCAATGCGACAAAATAATGTTTCGAATACAGTGTAATTTGCGATGGAAAAAATGGTCCGCGCCTGGGACGACATGAACCGTTAACTCCTGAGGTCTAGCCCAATCAAATACCGCCAACAATGGAATGGTCTCATCGTTCTCACCATGAATAACGATAGTATCAGTAGGTACAGAATCCGCTAACTTCCATTTACCAGCAGCACTACCAACCATCACAAATCGCTCGACGGGCTTACCGAGCTCGCCAAGTTGATGTACTAAATGACTACCAACATAACTTCCGAACGAGAACCCGGCCAATACGAGTGGCAGTTGATTAGTTTTAGTGATCCATGCTTGCTCACTAGCCTGATTTAAATGAGATAACCATGATTGTGGGGTTCGCATCCAATCGCTGATCATCAAAAGATCGTCTAGCTCTCCCCGGCCCTCATCATGGGTGCCTGCTGATAAGCCCACCCCTCTGAAGTTAGGCCGCACACTGACATAGCCGAGCTGATTAAATGTTCTTGCCAAGGTTTGTACGACCTTGTTATCCATCGTGCCGCCCAACAAAGGGTGCGGGTGTGCAATTAAAGCTAAGCCGCGTACCGCAAAATGTGGGTCTTGTTTGAGCTCATCGGGTAGGTCGACTGATAACTGAATCAGGCCCGCTGGACCCGGAACAGTAATCAAGTGAGTGCGGCTATTCATAGATGCATAGAGCATTTAGCATGCTCAAATATGGCTAGATCAATAAGCGCTCAACGGGCTTACCCTGCACTAGATGAGATTGAATAATTTCTTCTATATCTTCAGTATCAATCATGGAATACCAAGTGCCTTGTGGATAGACCACCATCACTGGGCCATTGGCGCAATGATCTAGGCAACCTGCCTTATTGACACGAACCTTACCGCTGCCATTCAAGCCTAATTCTTTAACGCGTTTCTTAGTAAAGTCAAAAAGGGCTTGGGAGTTATGACGAATGCAACAATCATCTCCGTTGCTGCGATCATTCAAACAGAAAAATAGGTGGTATTGATAGCTCATTACAAAATTATATCGATGGAATGTAATTCGGGTAACTTTCTAGCGTTTAACGCCCCTAGCGTAGTGAACCAGCCATATCAAGGCTACTGGCAACCATAGCCAAGAAAGCCATTGCATCAAATCGTTGAAGTGCACTAAGCGACTTTGATTTAAGCGGGGTAGGCTAATTGCAAAATATGGATTATCCGGAAAATAGTTGACCAGTGCCATAAGACCAATAAAGGCAGTGATACAGGTAATTAGGCGGATGCGTGCGGATAACTCTAGGCCTATTAATATAAATAGGCTCCCCAAAACCATGCCCCAGATAGCGCCCACACTGAGCCATACAAAACCATACTCGGCACCAAACTGTAAGGCCGTAAATAAGGATTTAATGAGAATGGTCACCAGTAAGAGTGCCATAAGGAGTTTGTACTTGGATACATTGGGCCGCAATGCCAAAGAGAAGAACAGTCCGACTCCCAGCCAACTTAGACCCGTGATGAGCCCCTCCTGAATCGTGTGATTAATCACTTGCGTACCCCAATTAGGAGAAAGATCGGGTCCTAAACTTAAGAAGCCCATTCCCAACCATGAGCTTTGTGGATAAATCTGTGCAAATGGAAACAAGATAAATAGGGTGACACTTAGCCATCGCGTTCCAAACCAATAATCAAATCGCTTTCGTACTGCGCTACCCGACAACCAGCTCGGTCCCAAAGGGACTGCAATGAGCGCCCCAATAAATGCTCCCAACATATTTGCGAACCAATCCATTTGAGTCGGCACACGGGTAGGTAGCCAAGTTTGTGCGCTCTCGATAGACGCCGATACGAAGCCGCTATATATCAGGGCAATGGCCACAGCCGCTAAGCCCTGCCATCGTGGATAAACCGCAAACACCAATACGAAGCCCAAGGGTATATAACCTAATACATTGGCGGTCATATCAAATGAGGTGATGTACTTCGGTAAAGGGCCATACCACCAGGCAAAGGGGTCTAAACCAAAATTAAGATCAAAATTAAACGGGTTTAGGCAACCATAGAAAATTAACAAGGTATAGACGATCGCAATAGCACGCGCCAGAGGCATTGCTTGTAAAGGCCAATTCAGGCGATGTGGCTCTCGCACTTAATCGTCACCCTTTTTAACAGGGTCTTTTCTGAGCTTATTGAACATAAGTACCCATTCTATCTAGACCTTTCTACAATATACAAATGAACTGGAACTGCATCCTCGAGCGCGTTAGTCAAACCGAGTCTACGAATGAAGATTTAATGGCCCGCTGGCGAGCAGGGGAGCTCATTGATCCAGTCTCCCGTCTAGCGCGCCATCAAACGAAAGGTAAGGGCAGGGCGGGTAGGCGCTGGTTTGCTAACCCGCAAAGCTCTCTATGCTTCTCCCTGGCCTATCCCTTTGCACGCGATAGTCAAGGTCTTCATGGCTTAAGTTTAGTTTGCGGCTTGGCTGCGATCAAAGGGATTGCAAATAGTTTGCAATTGCCCGAAGAAAAATTGCATAGCCTGGGCGTTGGTCTTAAATGGCCCAATGATCTACTGATTCATGGAAAGAAGCTGGGGGGGCTATTAATTGAAGGTGGCAAACTTGCCTCATCAAGCCCCACTGAAAAAACATGGATGATCATTGGGGTTGGCATCAATCTAGAGCACTCTACTGAGATCGAACAGTCTAGTCAGATCCCAATTGCCGCTCTAGCGCAATGCAACACGAAGCAGGTAAGAATAGAAGCTGATTTAGTTTGGCTCAACTTGCTTGATGCCCTAGGGAACTATTTAGATGTATTTAACCGAGAGGGTTTTGCCCCCTTTCAATCGGAATGGAAAAATTGGGATGCTTATCAAAATCAAGCGGTTGAGATTACCGAGTTTGGTAAGACCCAATACTCTGGGATTGCATTAGGGGTCAGTCAGGAGGGAGCACTTCTATTGGAAGAGCATCCTGGAAGCCCTGCAAAAGTGATTTATGCTGGTGATCTATCCCTTAAAAAACGATCATGAGCAATCTTCTTCTTTTTGATATTGGCAACTCTCGACTCAAGTGGTCTTGTGTTGAAAATGATCGTGAACCTAGCGAGCGTCAGAAAAAGGTGTGGGCTTATTCTGGGGAAATTGATACCAAACTACTAGACTCAGAAGAGCATCGCGCAGAACTTGCACACTATATTAAAAGCACCATCCCACAACCAGAACGAATTGGCATCTGTTGTGTAGCCGCAGAATCCTATTACGAGTCACTACAAAATCTCTTGGCCGACTGGAAAGGAATTCCAACAGACCGTCTACTCGGTAACTCTGAATACCCTCAGTTACGCACCCAATATCAACAAACTCAAACTCTAGGTGCAGACCGTTGGGCGGCCATCATTGCAGCTCGCCAACTATCTAGTGATAACACCTTGATTGTGAGTGCAGGAACCGCAAGCACGATTGACTTTTTGGGAAGCAATGGAATGCACTATGGTGGCTGGATCCTTCCGGGCATTTCATTAATGCGAAATAGCTTGATTGAAAATACCGCAAGGCTAGATATTCCGGACGATGGAATAAAGAGCTCTGGAATCGGCCTGAATACTTTCAGCGCTATCGAGGAAGGTTGCTTGCTCGCGCAAACTGGGGCATTAATGGGCGCCCTAGAGTTTGCAAAAAATAGAAATCAACCTATATCTCGTATTTGGATTGACGGCGGACATGCAGATACTCTCTTGACGCGACTTCATCAAAACAATATCAAGGCAGAAAAGGTACAGGGCCTAGTATTGCGTGGTCTTTGGGCTTGGGTCAAAACCAAAAAGTAGTGACGGCGGCCTAAGAGCGTATTTTTCCCAATAGGCTGGTGGTTGAGCGATCGTAAATAAATGGAATGGCGAAGGCTTTACCACCCCATGATTTCACTACCTTTGTTTCCTCGAGCGCTTCAATGGCGTAATCGCCGCCTTTGACATACACATCGGGACGAACTCGTTTAATTAACTCAACGGGGGTCTGTTCTGAAAACAAGATCACTAGATCTACGCTTTCTAAGGCAGCCAGCAAGGCCATTCGATCCCCTTCTGAATTTATCGGTCGGTCATCTCCTTTGCCTAGCAATTTGACCGATGCATCCGAATTCACACCCACTACTAGGCTAGCGCCATGCTCGCGTGCTTGTGCCAAATAACTAGCATGGCCACGATGAAGAATATCAAACACTCCGTTTGTAAATACTAGGGGGTGGCGAAGAGCCAATAGCTTCTGGCTTAGATTACTGGCCTCTGTGGAACAAACCTTTGACTCAAAGGCTGGTGGCTTCAAACTTAGCTGGGTCATTCTGAGATTCTAGATGATCTATCCGAGAACCTGCCAGTAAAATGCCTCGAAACTCAAAAATCCCTCAGCAAACATAAGATTCTAGAAGGCGTTAGACTTTAAGCTTCTCCCCTATCGAAGACGGCTTACCTTATGAAATGGCTTTTTTTTCTTCCTCTGATGGTACTTAATCTAATGCTCAATCCAAGCGATGCCAATGCAAATCCAGCCAGCGCTACCTGCGCTCCAGCACTTTCACATACCTTTTTAAGGCTACAAGATGAGGTGCCTCAAAACCTATGTCAATACCAGGGTAAGGTAATTATGGTTGTTAATACAGCTAGTTTTTGTGGCTTTACTAGTCAATACGAAGGTCTAGAAAAAGTTTACGCCCGTTATAAAGATAAGGGGTTTGTGATTTTGGGTTTTCCATCAAATGATTTTGGTCAGCAAGAACCTGGAAGCAATAAAGAGATCGCCGAGTTCTGTAAGAACACCTATGATGTGAAATTTCCAATGTTTGCCAAAAGCTCTGTTAGCGGTAAGGATGCAAATCCACTATTTAAGATGTTGATTAGCAAAACCGGTACAAGCCCAAAATGGAACTTCTATAAATACTTAATTGATCGTAACGGTAATATTGTCGAGTCATACAATAGCTTGTCCAAACCGGATGGCAAATCGATTACATCCGAAATTGAAAAGTTGCTAAAGGGTAAGTCTTCGTGAGTCATCTGAATCAAAACCATTCATCGATGAAGAAGATTGCTGTACTTGGTGCTGGCATTTCTGGGCTGGGTTGTGCCTACTCTTTGCAAAAGAATGCGGACGTTCATGTGACTTTATTTGAAGGCGGCCAACATATTGGCGGACACAGTAATACAGTGGATATTGAGGTACAAACAGCACGCGGCAGGATTCCTTGTAGTGTTGATACCGGCTTCTTAGTATTTAATCGCAAAACCTATCCCCGTCTCACGCGTTTATTTGAAGAACTAAAGGTTCCGCTTGCGCTTTCCGAGATGTCGTTTTCGGTCTCCATTGATCAATCTCTAGAGTGGTCTGGAGATAGTCTCAATACCCTCTTTGGACAACGTCTCAATCTCGCCCGTCCCGCCTTTTGGGGAATGATTAAAGATATTGTGCGCTTTAATCAATTAGCAACGCAATTGGCTTTGCAACAGCAAAACTCTAGTCATGGTGCGGACCCTACAAAATTACAATCGATTGGTTCATTTTTAGATCAGCACGGATTTAAGACGGCATTTCGGGAGTGGTATTTCTTACCCATGATTGGTGCGATTTGGTCTTGCCCTACTACACAAATGCTCGAGTTTCCTATTGAGACCATGATTCGGTTTTGTCACAATCACGGTCTAATCCAAGTTCAAAATAGGCCTCAGTGGCTCACCGTCAAAGGCGGTTCGAAGCAGTACGTTAAACGCATCTTAGACTCCATGCATCCTGATCGTTTTAAGTTAATCAACGAAGCAGTTCTTAAGGTTAATGTACCGAGTCCAAAAGATATTGATCGTCGTATTGAACTCATCAGCGCCAAGGGCGTTCATTATTTTGATGAGCTTGTCATGGCTTGTCACAGCAATCAAAGTCTAGAGCTTTTGCATGGTATTGATGCGTTTGATCAATCCCTTCTTGAAGCGATTCCTTATCAAGAAAATAAGGCAATCTTGCACCACGATTCCACTGTTCTTCCTAAAACGAGACGCTGCTGGGCTGCCTGGAACTACAAAACCGCAGGGTCACAGCTTGATGATCATGAGGTGAGTGTGGACTACCTCATTAATAAATTACAACCATTACCTTTTAGTCTTGATGAGCAAGCAATTATTGTGAGTCTTAATCCACTTACCGCACCTAAACCGGAAACGATTTTTGCTGAGATCTCGTATGCGCATCCTCTTTTTAATAATGCTGCCATAAACGCTCAGAAGAGCTTACCCTTGATTCAGGGTAAATCTGGTATTTGGTATTGTGGGGCATGGACTGGGTATGGCTTTCATGAGGATGGCTTACGATCTGGGGAGCTGGTGGCGGCTGATCTGATTGCCTCACTCCATTCGCCCCTAACAAGACCGCCCTTACAATCAACCAACTAATGTATAAGCCCTTCATTAACTATGGTCAAGTAAAGCACACTCGTTTACGTCCTGCTCAGAATCGCTTTAGTTACGATGTGTTTACTCTCAAGATTCCGATGCGTGAACGCAAGCGTAATCCAGCTCTACTGGAACAGTTTGGTATTGGTGATAATCACTGGGCCTTCTACTCTTTTTATGATAAAGACCATGGCAAGGGTGAGAAGGATAGCTTGGAATGGGTAGAAGATTTGTTTGCCAAAGAAGGTATCCATATCCCTGATGGAGAAATTTGGTTACAAACCTTTCCACGGATCTTGGGTTATGTCTTTAACCCAGTGAGTTTTTGGATCTATACACGTGCAGACCATTCGGTATGTGCAGTTCTAGCAGAAGTTAACAACACATTTGGCGAACGTCACTGCTATTTATTACGAAAAGAAAATGGTGAACCCCTGTATTCTGGAGAAACCCTCATCAGTAAAAAAGAGTTTCATGTTTCTCCTTTTTGCGATGTCTCCGGCGAATATCGCTTTCGCTTTTTATTTTCCAAAGACAGTGAAAGTAAATCAAATTCTGTATGCCGCATTGAGTTACATCTTGATCAAAAGCCCCTGATTTACACCAGCATTAGTGGTCAAGATCACGTACTCTCGAAGATGGCCCTACGACGTGCCAAATTCCAATACCCCATGATGACTTTTGGGGTTATTGCTCGGATTCATTGGCAAGCGCTCAAACTTTGGCTAAAAGGGGTACCATTTCATTCCAAACCTGATGTTCCAAAGATGGAAATTAGCTCATGATGCGCCCTGGCCAGTCTTTATTAGCGAAGTTGAACTTCTCACGCTCTAATGAGCCTGACGTGGGTGCCGTCATCCCGTTTGCTGCTAGAACGATTGAGCGACTCTTACAGGAGCTGTCCGCTGGCTACCTAACCTTGTATTTCCCAAATGGCGAGAGGAGGGTGTTTGGTAAACCCCAGGATCCCCTCCAGGCTGAAATCCGCTTTCATCGTTGGAGTGCATTTAAAGATATCCTCAGGCATGGTGATATTGGTTTTGCTGAAGGCTATATTCGGGGAGATTGGGATAGCCCAAACCTCGAACAGCTCTTAGACCTAGCAGTTCAAAATCGCAATGTCTTAGAGCAGGCTATCTACGGCAATTGGTTTGGGTCCTTGGTCTATCGGATACGACACTATTTGAATCGCAACAGTAAAGTGGGTAGTCGTAAAAATATTCATGCCCACTATGATTTGGGTAATGCCTTCTATACCCTGTGGCTAGATCCCAGCATGACCTACTCTAGCGCATGGTTTAATGCACAGGAAAAGTCCCTTCTTGAGGATGCTCAAGCTGCTAAATATCAAGCCATCCTCAAATCCTTAGATCTAGCACCAAATAGTGAATTACTGGAGATTGGTTGTGGCTGGGGAGGTTTTATGGAAACAGCAGCACATGCTGGTCACCGTATTACAGGCTTAACACTGTCGACCGAACAGCAAGCGTATGCCTCCAAACGACTTGCGCGACACCGGCCTAACTATCATCAAGTACGAATGCAGGATTATCGAGATTGTAAAGATCAGTTTGATGGGATTGCTTCGATTGAGATGTTCGAGGCCGTCGGTGAGCAGTATTGGCCGAGTTACTTTGAGGCCTTGGCACGTTGCTTAAAACAAGATGGCAAGGCCTGTATTCAGACGATTGTGATTAATGAGAATTTATTTGATCGCTATCGCAAAAGTACTGACTTTATTCAGCAGTATATTTTTCCTGGAGGTATGCTGCCATCTCGGGAAGCATTCCAACATCATGCCAATAATGCAGGCCTTCAAATTGAGATGGAATTTGCATTTGGTCAGGACTATGCCAAAACTCTGTGCATGTGGTTTGACAACTTCAATCAGAAGATCTCTGAAATCAAAGAACTTGGTTTTGATGAAGCTTTTATACGGTTATGGAATTTTTATCTGCTCTACTGTGCAGCGGGCTTTAAAGAAAAGAATATCGATGTGGTCCAGTTCACCCTCAGCCATCAAAAAAGTAGGGGCGCTCCATGAAACAGGCGTCCATTCCAGACTTCACGGATCAGCGCGTTTGGGTCATTGGCGCCTCAAGTGGTATTGGCGAAGCGTGTGCACGCGCATTATTAAAGCGTGGGGCAAAATTAGCCTTGTCTAGTCGACGTATTGATCGCCTAGAGGCCATTGCGCAATCTGCGGATCCC
>DENG01000030.1:5847-6692 GCA_002359975.1 Polynucleobacter sp. UBA2650 | reverse complement strand
TTTGTGTCTGGCATCTATATTCCCTTGCGAGCAGATGACTTCAATATGGAAGATGCTCAAAAAACAGTTGACTCCAATATTTTGGGTCCAATGCGGGCTGTAGCTACCGTGCTTCCAGATATGCTTCAAGTAGGGCATGGGCATCTTGCCATTGTGGGCAGCGTTGCAGGCTACAGCGGCTTACCAAAAGCTCTGGCCTATGGGCCCACAAAAGCAGCCATGATTAATTTCTGCGAAACCCTTTTTTATGATCTTCAGCCCAAAGGGATTGGGGTGCATATGATCTCGCCTGGCTTTGTTGCCACCGAGGCTACTGCTAAAAATGACTTTGAGATGCCCGCTCTTATTTCGGCGGAAGAGGCTGCCAATGAGATCTTAGAAGGTATAAGGCGTGGTGAATTTGATATTCACTTTCCTAAACGCTTCTCAGGATTCCTGAAATTTCTCCGAATCCTGCCGTACCCTATATATTTTTGGATCGTACGTAAGTTCGTCAAAATCTAACTTGTCTTGACTTACTTATAACCATCTTTCCGAACTTTGCTTACTAAAAAGTCCATTACATTGACCGCCTTGGCTCTAGTTCCTGCGATCGAAGGTGACGTAATGTACTTACCCTGAACAGCGACCGTCGGCACCCCATCAATACGATAAGAATTGCCCAACTGATTAGCAGCCCTAGCTTTTGATAAGACGGCGAACGAACGATAAGCAGCTAAGAATGCATTTCGATCCACTCCTTGGGCCGCCACCCAATCTGCAATCTCATTTTCATTAAGCAGACGCTTATTCTCACGATGCATCGCAAACATAATTTTGTCATTTAAAGCATCGCCTTTGCCCAT
>DENG01000030.1:2609-5798 GCA_002359975.1 Polynucleobacter sp. UBA2650 | reverse complement strand
ACAACGTCTTTATTTTGTCGCTTTATCCAGCCCTTAAGCTCTGGCTCAAACTCATAACAATGTGGGCAGCCGTACCAAAAGAATTCGATAACCTCGACCTTACCCTTGGTATCAATAGGTTGGGTAATCGTTAACACACGATAATCAAATCCCTCTTCTACTTTCACGGGCGCCTGTGCAACGGCCCCGTGCTGTAAACCAAAAAGTATCAAAAAAATGGAGAGGTATTTAAACATATGGATCATGATTTATTAACTCGAATAACGGTCGGTTTAATGCCAATAATGGTTAACTTACTTCTAGTCGGTGCAGTGTCTTCAATGCTAGTAAAAGGACCAATTCGTACTCTCCAAACTGTAACCCCCTCAACAGAACTTTCACTGAGTTGAGTCTGTATACCTTGCATCGCCAAATTAGCCTTTTGAGCATCAGCATCTGCGCGCTGATTAAAGACGCCTGTTTGTACATAAAACTGTGTATCGCCTCTCGCCTCTGGCTTAGGATCAGGGGTCTTACCTGTAGCGATATCAGCAATTGGATCGCGCACCCCAGGCCCAGCATTCTTTCCTTGTAAAGGCTTATTAAGATCGACCTGAGGTGGGGCGACCGAGGTCTCCTCCTCCTCTTCTCTTTCTGCCTTTTGAGGGACGGGTTTCATAAATGATGGTGCGCTTGGCGCACGAACTCCAGGTCTTTCTTGGGGCTGAGATTTTGTTAAATACCAAGCAACTAATAGTGCCAGGCCAACGCCGACTAATAGGCCAATGACCACGCCCATGATGATGCCACCCGATTGCGACGAACGCAGTAAATGAGAATTAGTGCTCTGTGTGGCCGTATTTTGATGTTCGTATGGCTTCATAATCTCTATCTTACCCGCATCAAGATGGAAAAACTAAACACTCCATTGCACTCAATAGATCACATCTTGCTTGGGGCTGAAACCCCTAAAACTTTTAAGCCATTTTCTAAAACCTGACGACAGGCTGATAATAAAGCTAGGCGGGCCAATTTTAGATCAAGCTCATCGACTAAAACACGGTCTGCATTATAAAAAGTATGGAGATCTCCTGCTAAATCCCGCAAATAAAACGCTACGGCATGCGGAGCTAAATCTTGGGCAGCGTTTGCTAAGACCTCTGGATACTCTGCTAAGCGACGTAAGAGATGATCCGCTGCTTTGCTATCCAAAAGATCTAAATTAGCAGCGCTGAGATTATTTTGCTCCCCACCCCACTGCTGCAAAATCGAGCAAATGCGAGCGTGCGCGTATTGCACATAGAAAACGGGATTTTCGTCATTTTGCTGAAGCGCTAAGTTCACATCAAAAACAAATTCTGTATCGGCCTTTCGTGAGATCAAGAAAAACCGAACCGCATCACGTCCACGCTGTAATGCCAGCTCTCGCTCTGTTACTGACATTTGCGCATGAACGCCACCAGACCACTCAATCAAATCTCTGAGGGTTACGTAGGAGCCAGCGCGCTTAGACAGCTTTACTTCTGCACCATCTTTAACGACTGTCACCATCTTATGTAAAACATAATCTGGATATGTGGTTGGAATCGCCCAATGACGTTTCTGAGCTACCCCCTGAATACCAGAGCGAACACGTGCAATCGTACCGTGATGATCGCTACCTTGTACATTGATTACCTTCTCAAAACCACGACTCCATTTATTAATGTGATAAGCAACATCGGGTACAAAATAGGTATAGCTACCATCTGATTTGCGCATGACACGGTCTTTGTCATCACCGTCTAAAGTGGTCTTCAGCCAAAGCGCTCCATCAGCCTCATAGGTTTTGTCAACACTTGCCAGATCCTCAATCACCTTCTGCACACTTCCATCGGAATACAAAGAGGATTCAAGATAAAACTCATCAAAACGAATCCCAAAAGTCTTTAAGTCAATGTCTTGCTCTTTACGTAAATAGGCCACCGCAAATTTTCGGATAGCCTCTAGATCATTCTCGTCTTTTTGCTCTGATTGATACGACTGTGCAATCTCGGCAATATACTCACCGTTATACGCATCTTTAGGCCAATCCGAACTGACGGGACTTAAGCCCTTTAGGCGAGACTGTACCGAAATTGCAAGATTATGAATCTGCACCCCAGCATCGTTGTAATAAAACTCCCGATGCACTTTAATTTCTTGGCTATCCATTAGATTAGCTAAAGCATCACCTAAAGCAGCCTGACGTCCATGCCCGACGTGCAAGGGTCCCGTTGGGTTAGCTGAGACAAACTCAATCATGGCACGAGTCGGCATCGATGCATCTTGCACCCCAGAGCGATCGCGCCGCCCAAATCGATTACGATCATTCAGAATCATTTGTACAACTGCCGACTTTGCATGTTGGCTTAAGCGAAAGTTAATGAAGCCAGGGCCAGCGATATCCGAACTGGAGATTAAGTTTTGATATTCTGGACTTGACTCCAAACGAGCCACAATCAGCTGCGCTAATTCACGTGGATTTGCTTTCCATGCTTTGGCAATCTGTAATGCGATATTACATGCCACATCACCATGATCTACTGCTTTTGGTCTCTCCAAGTGAGGGATCGGAAATTCTCCGGCGGCAAGGCCGCGCTCTTGCGCAATGGCATTTAATGCATTGGCAAGTAGGTGTACGAGTTGGTTTTTTTGAACTAACAACATAGAGATGAGAGTTTATCAGTGATGGTATGCTGAGGCTATGATTCATCAATTTCGATCTAAGAATTGCGCTCCGGTCATCATGCTAGATGATCTCACTGAACGGATCTTTGCAGTGATGCAACGCCCTTATGAAGAAAAAGGAATTCTGTTGCCAGAGCAAATTCCTACTTTCATTGAGCGACTCGACCAAGCCATTCAATTAGAACGAACTGCTCAGCCAAAAAATACTGATCCATCTGAAAAGTCTGAAGGCCTAAAAAAGGACCCCCTGGGTCGACGTGCGTTTCCCTTTATAGAACTTCTCAGACAAGCTCAAAAGAATAATGAACCGGTTGTTTGGGGAGTTAATTAGTCGAGGAGGGTTGCTAAAGAGCGTCTTACCTCTTCAGGGGACTGCCCTGCTCGCCTCGCAAAGTCACCTACCTGATCGGAGGCAACTTTGCCCACATTGAAATACATGGCATTAGGGTTGGCAATATAAAAGCCACTCACGCTTGACGCAGGATTCATTGCTAGAGATTC
>DENG01000030.1:0-2557 GCA_002359975.1 Polynucleobacter sp. UBA2650 | reverse complement strand
CGAATTCCTTGATATTTCTCATCAATGAGTTCTTCGGTAGTCAACTGCTCGCCAGGAGCGTAGCCCCATAAATCTGTTCGAACACGCCAATGCATTAACTCTGCAAAAGCCTCTGCTAAACGATCTGCTAATGCTTTGAGCATGATCGCACTGTAATCATCGTGCTTCGCCAAGAACTGCGCCACCTTTTCTTCGACTCCGTGGCCGGTAGTCAGGGCAAAGCAGCCAACATAATCTTCAATACCACTTGCTTGATTAGCTACGTAATCCGCCAAACACCGGTTAGGGCGCTTTACTCCATCCACTACAGGTCGCTCTGACTGTTGACGCAGATTGTGCCAAATCAAAAATGGTTTACTGCGACTCTCATCGGGATATAGCAAGATATCGTCACCCTGACTATTCGCAGGAAATAAGCCAACAATTGCATCCGCTTGTAACCACTGTCCTTTAATTAATTTCTCTAACATTGCTTGAGCATCGGCATAAACTTTACGGGCTTCATCACCAACAATTTCGTCATCTAGAATTGCCGGAAACTTGCCAGCCAAATCCCAAGTCTGAAAGAAAGGAGTCCAATCAATAAACTTCGCAATTTCTGCCAAAGAAAAGTTTTTAAATACACGCCTACCAATAAATTTAGGCTTGCTGGGCTTATAGGTACTCCAGTCCAATTGCTCATAATTATCTCTAGCAGCTTGTAGGCTAACTAGTGGAACACTTTTACGATTGGCATGCTGATGCCGAATCCGCTCGTAATCAGCAAGCATCTCATCAATAAATTTCTTTGCGCCCTCATCCGATAACAAATTCGAAGCCACCGATACAGAGCGAGAGGCATCTGGTACATAAACAACTGGGCCGTCATAGTGAGGCGCAATCTTTACTGCCGTGTGAACTCGCGAAGTGGTCGCCCCACCAATTAATAAGGGAATTTTTTTCTGTCGGAAATAATCATCGCGTTGCATTTCTTGAGCAACATAGGTCATTTCTTCTAAAGAGGGTGTAATCAAACCAGAGAGGCCGACAATATCAGCCTTTTCATCTTTTGCTTTTTTCAATATCTGATCACATGGAACCATCACACCCATATTTACTACTTCAAAATTATTGCATTGCAAAACGACAGTAACAATGTTCTTACCAATATCATGCACATCGCCTTTTACGGTCGCAATCACAATCTTGCCTTTAGCTTTACTCTCGCCACCAGCGGCAACCAATTGCTTCTTTTCTTCCTCAATGTAGGGAATTAAATGGGCAACTGCTTGCTTCATAACCCGCGCACTTTTAACAACCTGTGGCAAAAACATTTTTCCAGCGCCAAAAAGGTCGCCAACTACATTCATGCCATCCATCAGCGGGCCTTCAATCACCTCGATTGGCCGCCCCCCTCTACCCATAATCTCAGCGCGCAATTCCTCGGTATCATCCACGATAAAATTGGTTACACCATGCACTAGGGCATGGGTTAAACGCTCCCGAACAGGCTCTTCACGCCACACTAAATTCTCTTCCTGCTTAATGCCGCCGCCTTTATATTGATCGGCTATAGCCAACAAACGCTCGGTGGGGCTTTGCCCATCTTTTTCTTTAAAGCGATTCAGCACCACGTCTTCCACGCGTTCGCGCAACTCAGGATCTAAATCGGCATAGACTCCCAATTGACCTGCATTAACGATGCCCATATCCATGCCAGCTGAAATGGCGTGATACAAAAATACCGTATGGATTGCTTCACGTACGCGATCATTTCCTCTAAACGAAAAGCTCACATTCGAAACGCCACCACTAATCTTTGCGCCTGGTAAATTTTCTTTAATCCAACGGGTTGCATTAATGAAGTCGACTGCATAATTATCGTGCTCTTCAATACCCGTAGCGATTGCAAAAATATTCGGATCAAAAATAATATCTTCTGCAGGAAAATCCAATTCATTCACCAAAATTGCATAAGATCGTTTACAAATTTCTGTTTTGCGCTGATACGTATCGGCTTGACCTTTTTCATCAAAAGCCATGACAACAGTCGCGGCACCATAGCGCTTAATTAATTTAGCCTGGTGCTTAAATTGCTCCTCACCCTCTTTTAAAGAGATAGAGTTAACAATGGGTTTGCCTTGGATACACTTGAGCCCCGCTTCAATCACCGTCCACTTCGAAGAATCAACCATGATGGGGACGCGTGCAATGTCAGGTTCAGATGCAATCAAGTTCAGAAAGCGCACCATCGCCGCCTCTGAATCCAACATGGCTTCATCCATATTGATATCAATCATCTGTGCACCACTCTCGACCTGCTGTCTAGCAACGGCTAATGCTTCATCAAACTGATTATTCAGAATCATGCGCGAGAAAGCTTTTGATCCCGTGACATTAGTGCGCTCGCCGATATTGACAAAGCCAATTTGGGGAGAGATGTTGCAGGGCTCAAGGCCGGATAAGCGCATTGGAATAACGGGTAATTGACTCATATTTCCGCTGTCGCCTCCGAATAGAAGGGGCGAGGCTGACGCTTTGTCATTGCTTGTGCAATCGCTCGAATATGCTCCGGGGT
>DENG01000042.1:6149-16987 GCA_002359975.1 Polynucleobacter sp. UBA2650 | reverse complement strand
TACTTTATGCCTGCAGAAGTTGTGCCCTTGGTAGAGATTGTGATGGGTGAAAAAACAGAACTCGCGCACGCTCAACATGTCTGTGAGCTCTAT
This sequence comes from Polynucleobacter sp. UBA2650, assembly GCA_002359975.1. GTDB lineage: Bacteria > Pseudomonadota > Gammaproteobacteria > Burkholderiales > Burkholderiaceae > Polynucleobacter. The sequence continues at coordinate 16,894 of DENG01000042.1, read as the reverse complement.
AAGTCGGTCAATAAAAAACCGGTTCTTGTTAAGAAAGATATTCCAGGTTTTCTGGCAAACAGAATTCAGCATGCCCTCATGCGGGAGGCTCTTCATCTCATTGATTCAGGGATTGCATCCCCAGAAGATGTGGATGATGCGGTGCGCTATAGTTTTGGCTTTCGCTACGCCGCCGTTGGCCCCATTACTCAGAAGGAGTTATCCGGTTGGGACGTCAGCTGTCATTCGGCGAAGGAGATTTACCCCACCCTATGTAACAGTAATGCAATACCTCAATCCATCTTGGATATGGTTAAAACTGGTCAATCTGGTGTCAAGACGATGCAGGGGTATTGGCAATGGACCCCAGAAAAGGTAAAGGCGCTTAAAGCAATTTACTCTAAGCGCCTGAAAGCTGCGTTTGCAGTTCTTAAAATGGAATCGTAATTACTTCGCAGTAATTTTATTCATGGCCGTTTCAAGATGACTAATGGCTCGCTCGATATGCAAGAGTTTCTCTAGACCAAATAGACCGAGACGGAATGTGCGGAACTCAGCGCTTTCACCCACCTGCAATGGTACCCCCGCAGCCGTTTGTAAGCCGACATCGATAAACTTTTTACCAGATTGCATGTCTGGGTCAGTGGTGTAACTCACCACGACACATGGAGCCTGATAACCGGCAGCGGCCACGCTAGGAAATCCCTTAGAGACCATTAATGCCCTTACTTTGGAACCCAACAGAATCTGCTGTTGCATTAAATAATCAAAGCCGTGCGACTGGGTCTCTTTCATGGCGTTCCGTAGGATCTTCAATGCGTCGGTTGGCATAGTGGTGTGATACACATGCGCGCCCTTCTCATAGGTCTCCATAATCTGCAACCACTTCTTGAGATCAAGCGAAAAGCTATTGCTTTGGGTATGTTCGATCTTTTGGCGGGCACGCTCACTCATGCCAATCAGGGCACAGCAAGGGGAGCTACTCCAACCCTTTTGTGGAGCACTAATCAGAACATCCACTTTACTCGCCTTCATATCCACCCACATTGCACCGGAGGCAATACAGTCGAGCACAAATAAGCCGTCTACTGACTCAACTGCATCGCCAATAGCGCGCAGATACTCAGGGGGCAGAATGATTCCAGCGGAGGTCTCTACATGGGGAGCAAAAACAACCTCTGGTTTCTCTTTCTTAATAAATGCAACTACTTCTTCAATCGGAGGAGGTGCATATGGCCCTTGTGCGCTGACCTCTTGCTGACGCCCTTTAATAATGTGAATGTCTTTCGTAAATTTCTCAAGATCAAAAATTTGGGTCCAGCGATAACTAAACCAACCATTCCGAATAATTAAGCATTTTTTACCAGGGGCAAACTGGCGTGCAACTGCCTCCATGCCATAAGTACCACTCCCAGGGATAACCACTGTGGAATGAGCCTTATAGACATCCTTCAAGATTGCTGAGATGTCAGTAATAACCTTCTTAAACTCAGCAGACATGTGATTGAGGGAGCGGTCGGTGTAAACCACCGAGAATTCAAGTAAACCATCGGGGTCTACATTGGGAAGCAAGCCTGGCATGCAAATTCCTTCTTATGGAAGATTAATTAATATTCTGTTAACCATCATTCTAAATGGTTTGGACAAGTGCCACTCGCGCAGGCTAGCCCAAATACTGCCCACGTTCAGCAATAATGACTAAATTGCCATGAGCGCTTCGGCTGTATTGAGCATCTGCACCGAGTAGCCCCACTCGTTGTCGTACCAGGACAAGACCTTCACCAACTTACCATCGGCAGAAACGCGGGTTTGTGAAGCGTCATAGATACTAGCGCGGGGATCATGATTAAAGTCAATCGAGACCAGCGGTAAGGCATTAAATCCAAGGATACCTTTTAGTTCGTTCTCACTAGCGCTCTTAAGAATGTTATTTATCTCGTCGACCGAGGTAGAGCGCTTAGCAACAAATGTCAGATCAACGACCGAGACATTAATAGTGGGAACGCGCATCGCAAAACCATCAAAACGTCCTGCTAGTTCCGGCAGTACCAAGCCTATGGCTTTAGCAGCACCCGTTTTGGTAGGAATCATGCTGCTTACTGCCGAGCGAGCGCGGCGCTTATCGCTGTGATAGACATCAGTTAAGACCTGATCATTAGTAAAAGCATGAATGGTGGTCATGAGGCCTGATTCAATACCAATCTTCTCCAAAAGCGGCTTGACCAATGGAGCTAAGCAGTTCGTGGTGCAGCTTGCATTAGAAACCACGACATCGCTTGGCTTCAGAACCTTCTCGTTGACACCATACACAATGGTGGCATCAACATCTTTGTCACCAGGGGCAGAGATTAAGACCTTCTTTGCTCCCTGCTGAATATGCACCATCGCCTTCTCTTTAGACGTAAATTTACCGGAGCACTCCAGAACAAGATCAACGCCCTCTTTGCCCCATGGGGTCTCCAAGGGATTACGGGTCGAGTACATACGAATACGATCACCATTGACCACCATGTACTCACCATCGACGGTGACGGTTCCAGGAAAACGCCCGTGAGCAGAGTCGTATTGCGTAAGGTGGGCATTGATATCGATATCTCCCATGGCATTAATCGCCACAATTTTGATATCACGCTTCTTGTTTTGCATTGCCTCTTCATACAGCGCTCGCAACACCATGCGTCCGATTCGGCCATAGCCATTAATTGCAACTCGGATGGTCATCTTCTTCCTCTTTACTCTATTAACGAATACATTGTTACTGAATCACTGCCTTGAGTTCACCTTTAGCATAGCGTGTTGCCATCTTTTCCAAGGGGATTACCTTAATCTTGCTTGCTTGACCAGCACAGCCAAAAGACTTAAAGCGCGCTTCACAAATCCCTTTGGCAGCCGCCGTAGCAACCTTTAAGAATGCACGAGGATCAAACTCTTCGGGGTGTTGGGTAAAGAACTGACGGATCGCACCGGTCATTGCCAAACGAATATCGGTATCAATATTAATTTTGCGCACACCATGTTTGATGCCTTCCACGATTTCTTCGACCGGGACGCCATAGGTCTCTTTAATCTTGCCACCGTTGTGCCGAATAATCTCAAGCCACTCTTGAGGAACACTCGAGGAGCCGTGCATAACCAAATGCGTATTCGGGATACGTTGATTAATGGCTTTAATACGGTCAATCGCTAAGATATCGCCTGTCGGTGGGCGGGTGAACTTATACGCACCATGACTGGTACCGATTGCGATGGCTAAAGCATCGACCTGGGTCTTGGCCACGAAGTCAGCGGCCTCGTCTGGATCGGTTAATAGTTGCGAGTGATCCAAGACTCCTTCAGCACCACTGCCGTCCTCATCGCCTGCTTGGCCGGTTTCAAGTGACCCAAGGCAACCCAACTCGCCCTCAACGGATACACCAACAGCATGGGCCATATCAACCACTCGACGGGTCACATCAACGTTATAGGCAAAGTCCGCAGGCGTTTTAGCATCCTCTTTTAGAGAACCGTCCATCATGACACTCGAGAAGCCACTACGAATCGATGCTTGGCAAACCGCTGGTGAAGCACCATGATCTTGGTGCATACAGATTGGTATGTGCGGGTATTGCTCCACTGCTGCCTCTACTAGCATCCGCAAAAAAGGTTCTCCTGCATATTTACGTGCGCCGGCAGAAGCTTGCAAAATCACAGGGCTATCTAACTGATCCGCTGCCTGCATGATGGCATGGATCTGCTCCATATTATTGACATTAAATGCTGGCAGGCCATACTGATGCTCTGCTGCGTGATCCAGTAACTGTCTTAATGAAATTAATGCCATTCTTTTTTCCTCTATCCCAATCTCTAGTTATACGAGTTCCACAATGCGCTCAACCGTCACACCCAATGCTTTGTATACAGCAGCGGCTGGAGCAGACTCACCGAAACGATTAATACCCACAACGGCACCATCTAAACCAACATACTTCCACCACAGGTCGGGGTGACCCGCTTCGATCGCAATCCGTTTGATGCCGCTTGGTAACACCTTTTCTTGCCAGCTTTTATCTTGGCGATCAAATAGAGAAGTGCATGGCATGGAAACCACGCGCACGGACTTTCCTTGAGTACGCAGAATTTCTTGCGCTTGCATAGCTAGGCCAACTTCAGACCCCGTCGCGATTAAGACCACATCCGGTTTGCCCTCACAATCCGACAAGACATAGCCCCCTCGCATCACATCGGCTTCACTGATGTTCTTACTGAGTTGTGGCAAGTTTTGTCGAGACAAGAACAAAGCACTCGGCCCATCGGTGCGCTCAATCGCAGCAGTCCAAGCAATCGCAGTTTCAAAGCCATCGCAAGGACGCCACAAATCGAGATGAGGAATGAGACGCAAACTCGCCGCATGCTCAATCGGTTGATGGGTGGGGCCATCTTCACCCAGACCAATCGAGTCATGGGTTAAAACATAAATAACGCGTTGCTTCATGAGAGCACTCATGCGAATCGCATTGCGCGCATAGTCGGAGAACACCGCAAAGGTGCCGCCATAGGGAATGAATCCTTTATGCAATGCCACCCCGTTCATGATGGCGCTCATACCAAACTCACGCACTCCATAAGAAATGTAGTTTGCAGCTTGATCGGTCTTGTGATGCCAGGTAATGCTGGTCTTCGCAGCCGTGAGGTTTGAACCGGTAAGGTCTGCTGACCCACCAAGGAGTTCTGGTAATGCGGGCACCAGGATGTCTAAAGTTTGTTGAGAGGATTTGCGACTGGCGGTTGGTGCTTCTATTGCCTTCATGCTGGCAAACAATTGAGTCTTGGTGGATGACCAAGTCGCTGGTAGCTTTTCAGTAGCGCAACGCATCAGCTCTTTGGCTAGCTCTGGGAATGCCGCTTGATACTTTGCTAATTGCTCATTCCATTGGGCCTGTTTTGCTTTACCGCTCTCTACTGCATCCCAAGCAGTCTTAATCGGCGCAGGGATCTCAAAGGGACCATACTTCCAACCCAAAGCTTCGCGGGTTGCTGCAGCCTCTTTCTCACCTAAGGGTGCTCCATGAACATCATGCGTACCTGCCATATTCGGTGCACCCCAACCAATGGTGGTTTTACAGATGATCAGAGTCGGTTTGGCGGTTTCAGATTGAGCGGCGGTCGTGGCGGCATTTACCGCTTGAGCATCGTGCCCATCGATCGGACCAATGACATTCCAGCCATAGGCTTTAAACCGACTTGCCGTATCGTCTTTGAACCAACCATCGACATGACCATCAATCGAGATGCCGTTGTCATCGTAGAAGCAAATTAATTTGTTCAGCCCCCAAACGCCCGCGAGAGAACAAACCTCATGACTAATACCCTCCATCAAGCAACCATCGCCTAAGAAGGTATAGGTATGGTGATCGATAATCGTATGTCCTGGACGATTAAAGCGCTTAGCAAGAAGCGATTCGGCAAGAGCCATGCCTACTGCGTTTGCTAGGCCCTGACCTAATGGTCCAGTGGTGGTCTCGACCCCTGGCGTAATGTCCACCTCGGGGTGTCCAGCGGTAATGCTATGCAACTGCCTAAAGTTTTTAATGTCCTCAATCGAGACTGCATAACCGGTCAGATGCAACAGGGCGTAGATCAACATCGAACCATGGCCATTAGAAAGTACAAAGCGATCCCGATTGATCCAATGTGGATCTGCTGGATTATGGTTTAAATGATGGCGCCAGAGCACCTCGGCAATATCCGCCATGCCCATCGGAGCTCCGGGGTGACCCGATTTTGATTTCTCTACCGCATCGATGGCTAAGAAACGAATCGCATTGGCTAACTCTCTACTAGTAATTTGTGCTGTGCTCATATCCAAGATTAATTTGTACTATCGTGTTCACGGTGATACTGCTCAACCCGCTCGACTTCATTGCGCGATCCCAAAACGACAGGAACACGTTGATGAATACTTTCTGGTTTTAGATCCAAGATACGTTGACGTCCTGTGGATCCCAAACCGCCTGCCTGCTCCACCACGAAACTCATAGGATTGGCTTCATACATCAGGCGAAGACGACCTGGCTTACTTAAATCTTTTGTATCTTTGGGGTACATAAATATGCCACCGCGCATTAGGATGCGATGCACATCCGCAACCATACTAGCAATCCAACGCATATTGAAGTCACGGCCCCGCACATCGGTCTTGCCCTTTTTGCATTCACTAATGTAGCGCGCAACGGGTGCTTCCCAAAAGCGCTCATTGCTCGCATTAATTGCAAACTCACTGGTGTCTGCGGGTATCTGGATATTGGGATGGGTCAGGATGAACTCACCTGTGCCTGCATCCAAGGTAAATCCATGAGTACCTCTGCCGATACTTAATACGAGCATAGTGGATGGTCCATATACCGCATAGCCAGCAGCAATTTGTTTTCTGCCCGACTGTAAATAATCCGCTAACTCTGGGCTGCGATCTTTAGGGGCATGCTGAATTGAAAAGATCGTTCCCACCGAGACGTTGACATCAATATTAGAAGAGCCATCTAAGGGATCAAACAAACACAGAAAAGGCCCACCATTTTTATTAGCAATCGGCTCATCATTTTCTTCAGAGGCAATGCCAGCGACTAAGTTCCCCGATCGAAAGGTTTGAATGAGGATCTCATCGGAGAGAACATCGAGTTTCTTTTGGGTCTCGCCCTGAACATTTTGACTGGCTAAATTACCCAAGACCCCAGCTAATGCCCCTTGCGAGGTCAATATGGCAATTTCTTTGACGGCGGTGGCAATATCGAGGATGAGTTTTCCTAAATCCCGATGAATCGACTGATCTGCGTCCAGCTGCTGGCTTAAATGGTCAGAAAGTCTGGTTCTCCCTGCTTCCATGGTGGGGGTCTTTAGGCTTATTAATGAAACCTCTATTTTCTCAGATATTTAAACTTGGCCACCCTTTTTGGACAAAAGGTATTCTAGTAAGCTCTTAAGGCATATATCCACTAGAAACTTACCCATGAAAACATACAAAATTGCATCCATTCCTGGTGATGGGATTGGTAAAGAAGTAATCCCAGAGGGTGAGAAAGTCCTTCATGCGATTAGCAAGCGCTTTCCAGAAATTACCTTTCAATTTGATCGCTTTGATTGGGGCGGAGACTACTATCGCAAGACTGGAAAAATGATGCCGGATGATGGCTTGGAGCCCCTTCGCTCAAAGGATGCCATCTTATTCGGTTCCGCTGGTGATCCACAGATACCCGATCACATCACCTTATGGGGCTTACGTCTCAAAATCTGCCAAGGATTTGATCAATACGCTAATGTGCGTCCCACACGGATACTGCCCGGTATCCAGACACCCCTGCGAAATTGCAAACCCGATCAATTGGATTGGGTGATTGTGCGGGAGAACTCCGAAGGTGAGTACTCTGGATTGGGTGGCCGAGCGCACCAAGGTCATCCCATTGAAGTGGCCTCTGATATGAGCATCATGACGCGCGTCGGTGTTGAGCGTATCCAGCGTTTTGCATTTGAGCTCGCACGTTCGCGTCCTAAAAAACATCTAACGGTTATTACTAAATCAAATGCGCAACGTCATGCCATGGTCATGTGGGATGAGATCGCGGTTCAAGTTTCTAGAGATTTCCCAGATGTGCGCTGGGATAAGGAATTGGTCGACGCCGCTACAGCCCGAATGGTCAACCGGCCTGAATCTCTGGATACTATTGTTGCGACCAATTTACATGCTGATGTACTTAGCGACCTAGCAGCCGCCTTAGCAGGTAGCTTGGGGATAGCCCCAACAGGGAATATCGACCCGCAAAGACGCTACCCCTCCATGTTTGAACCAATTCATGGCTCTGCCTTTGACATCATGGGGCAAGGTCTAGCAAACCCCATTGGTACCTTTTGGTCAATTGTGATGATGCTAGAACATCTGGGCGAGCCCACCGCCGCCAAGCTCTTGATGAGCGCCATTGAATCCGTTACAGTCAATCCTACCCTTCACACTCGCGACTTAGGCGGTAAAGCCATGATGAAAGATGTTACTGCTGCTGTAGTTGCGGCTATTTCTATAAATAAATAATAAACCTAGGGTAGATCCGAAGTTCTTATTTCATCGTTCTAGTGAAAACTGATTAGTACTAGGAGGGCTTATGAAGAAACTTATCCGCTTTATTCTGAATGCTGTATCGATGGGGCTGATGCTTGGCCTTGGTACTTCCTTTGCACAGCCAGTTATTGATAAGCAAATACAGTACATCATTCCATTTCCTGCCGCTGGTGAATCCGACATCGTCGCTCGTTTACAAGCTGATATCTCTGCCAAAAAATTTAATCAGCCCATGATTGTGGTGAACCGTGCGGGAGCGGGTGGCGCGCTGGTATGGAGCCAACTTAACACCTATCCGAATGATGGCAGCAATGTGATTGGGGTCAATATTCCACATGTGATCTTGCAACCCCTGCAAGAAGGTATCCAATACAAGACTGCAGATATTAATGCCATTTATTACTATCACTTTACGCCAGATGCATTGATGGTATCTGCTGATAGTCCGTATAAAACATACCAAGACTTTATTGCCGCAGCCAAGAAAAGTCCTGGTAAGTTAACGCTAGCGGGTTCTGCGCAATTTTCGGCTAATCACATGGCTACAGAAAGACTGAATAAATTGGCTGGAATTAAGGTTGAATACGTTCCGTTTAAGGGAACCGGTGATTTGATTTCTTCGCTCATTGGCATGCACGTCAGTGGCGCCATGGGATATTTACCGCTTGCCATTCAACAAAAAGGAAAGGTGCGGACCCTTGCGATTGCCACCGAGAAACGTCACCCTGCCCTACCCGATGTGCCTACTTTTAAAGAGCTGGGGCTCAATTGGGTCGATGGTGCCTATCGTGGAGTTGCCATGCCTAAATCCACGCCCATCGCTCTTCAAGAAAAAATGTCAGACTTTATTGGTAAGTTAAATGCCGATGTGGATACCAAAAAACGTCTTGAGGATATGGGGTTTGTCCTGGTGGATATTCCACTTAAACAAATTCCGGCATTTATGAAAGAGAAAACTCCGCTGGCAATGGAAGATGCTAAAAACGCTGGGATGATTAAGTAAGCGATCTAAATAAGCGAACAAAGTGAGCATATTGTGCTTACTTTGGCTTTTTGGCCTTGTACTTTGCAATTTCCTCTTTTAGATCCCGGTATTCCTCGCACGAGAAAATACAAACCTTATTCAGACGTGCCAGCATTTGTTCTGCGCCTGGAAGATCGTTTTTCATCAGAAAGAGTTCGCCGTAGTACTCCAAAGCACCCTTATGTTTTGGATCTATTTTTAAGGCTGCTTGGTAATAACGCTCTGCCGCATTTAAATCCGGTGGAGACTTCTTACGTTGGGCATAGCCCAGGAGATTATTCCAGTCTGCTGAGTTTGGCTCATTAGCAGCCAAGAGAGTTTTAATTGCGCCATCATAGTTCTTCGCCTTGATTTCTTTTTGAGCCTCACCCTGCCACGATGGGCCCGAAGAAGACGGGGTGGTGTCTGCTGCATAGGAAAATGATGCGCTCGCAACAAAAAGGGCAGCAATGAGATGTTTCATTTTGACCATGGTTTTACTCCTAGGCTATTTTGTGATGATCCCATTATGTCCCTGATCAAAGTTATTTGCTCAGGCCCAAAGAATGGGTAAGATAATGCTGATGAAAAGCCCCAAAGACTATCTTTTTCTGATCCCCTACTTGCTAGCCGTTTGCCTTGGCCTAAAGTTTGGCTATGACTTTGGCATGCAGATCAGCGGGCCTATCATGGCCGTCATCACTGCCATTATTGGAGCGGTATTCTGCTCTATCGTCGTGGAATCGTTTCTGGGTAAAAAACGCAGAGGTGATTCCAAGTAACTACTTACGGCGATTCATATTCCGTATCGCAACCATTGCACCAATCGCCACAATTAAAATTGCAATTACATATCCTGCAGCCATATCACTCTCCTCTTCTAGGTTAATCAATAGTACATTAACTTGTCTGTAACTTACGTACTGGCAACTTACTTTTGATCAGAGGCGCCATCGCAATGATGGTTGCCATTAATAAAATCATTTCAATTAAATACACTGCAACATAACCGGTACTGGGATCGGCCAAGCTGTCTCCCAAGCTATTTCGCATGGCAAAGTAGTTCACAATGTCCCGAATAATTCCTCCGAGCGCTACTGCCACTCCGGCGCCGGTTGCCTGTACTGCGCCCCACGCTCCCAATGCCAATCCTCGTTGCTCTGGAGGTGCAAGGTTCATGGTTGCAGTGAGCGTGCCATGACCAAACAGACCACCCCCAAAGCCGATTAAGAAAACTCCGAAACTAAATAGGTAGGCTGAGGCCATCGGCGCAGCAATAATCACAGCCATAAATGCGGGTAGGCCCACCATCGCCCCAATACTGGCCATCCGAAATGGATCAGCCCCTTTGCTCAAAATACGCGACGCTAATGCAAAACCAAATAGCCCGCCACATGCTAAAGCAGCAGTAAGGTAGGTAGTAGAACTAACGCTCAATTTCAATATCTCGCCACCATAAGGCTCAAGCAAGACATCTTCCATCGTAAACGCCATCGTACCGAGTCCTACCGCCAATAAACGACGTAGGGCATGTTCACCTTGGCAAAAAAGATCCCACGATTGCTTAAAGGTCGGTTGATCTGGATTCTTAAAGCGTCTGCTGCGATCTCGTGACTCTTGCTTCCATAATGCAATCACATTCAAGATCATGGTGGTGATAGCACATCCCTGAATCACTTG
>DENG01000042.1:0-6059 GCA_002359975.1 Polynucleobacter sp. UBA2650 | reverse complement strand
GGTTGCGATTCTTGTGGTGCTAAATCCGTAGCGAGTGCAAGGCCCACGGTCTGGGTAATATGAACTCCAGCACCCACCAGCAAGAACGCTAAGGCCGCAGAGGCTTGCCCAATCCATGCTGGCGCACTTGCTGATTGACCGCCACCCGATAGAACCAATAATGCAAATGGCATGACCGCTAACCCACCAAATTGCACTAGGGTTCCCATCCACATATAGGGAACCCGACGCCATCCCAGTTCCGAGCGATGCGTATCCGAACGAAACCCAATTAAGGCCCGAAATGGGGCAAACACAAGGGGCAAGGAGACCATCACAGCCACGAGGGATGCTGGCACACCAAGCTCAACAATCATGACCCGATTTAAGGTCCCAATCAGTAGCACCAAAGCCATGCCAACTGAAACCTGAAAGAGTGAAAGTCGGAGCAGTCGAGAAAGCGGTAAATCAGGAGTGGCGGCGTCCGCAAAAGGCAAAAACCTTGGACCTAAGTTGGCCCACGATTGCACAAGTTTTTGACTAAGGCGTTTCATAATTGAATCTCACCATCAGCATAATCTGTTGTCAAGACTCCGTCTCTAAAAGTAAAAAGTCCGAGACCCGCCGACCTCGGACTAGTGAAAAATTAAAGTACTTTACTTCTTCGCTGCAGGTGCCGCCGGTGCCGCTGATGCTGATGCTGAAGCTGTTGCTGCAGCATTGCCGTTCAAGAATGCTTTAACCCACGTTGTATTGTTGAGAATCATTGTATGAACAGCGAATGAGCCAACTGCGCAAGCGCCCAAAAATAATGGGATGCCTACTGAAGGCTTTACTACACACCACATTTTTCCGTAAATCATTTTTTTATCTCCTTATTTCAGCCAGGGCGAATAGATGTACGCAAGTAAATGGGCAAGAGCTGCGATCATGCCAAAAAACTGCGTGCCTTGGATCAGATTACGGTGTAACTCCTCAGATTCGGCCTCAGTTAAGCCTGTAGGCCATACCTTATTTGGGTCTGACATAGTTTTCTCCCTTTGAAAGACACCCTACTTCTCGTGCTCAACCCGCACGCGGGTTTTATGGCACCCTCTGCCACAAAAATCTTAATAACCTTTACTTTCTAGGTGTAATTCTAAATTTACATAAATATTTGTCAATAAAAATATACATATCTAGGCTGTTTAAGTAGATTTTTAATGTGGTGTTAATAAAATACCTATATAAATCAGTGAATTAATGAAATAAAAAAGCCTCCAAGTGAAGGCTTTTGCGGGCTAAAAATGGGATTTTTGCTAGATGTATTCCGCCACTTCGACCAAATTTCCATCCGGATCCCGGAAATAAACTGATCGAATCGGGCCTAAAGCACCCCGCCTTTGAACGGGTCCTGTATCAATTGGAACCCCAATTTTCTGCAGATGGGCTATGAACTCGTCCAATGGAACTTTAGAGATTAAGCAAAAATCGCCTGCGCCGATGGTGGGAACCATGGCTTTTGTAGGTGTTTCTGTTTGTTTATCTTGTAAATTGATTTTGTATTGCCCAAACAAGAGTGCATAACGGGGTTGTCCTTCCGGGCCTTTAAAGAACTCGCGCTCAAATCCAAGAGTCTTCTCATAAAACTGGGTGGTTTTCTCGATATCCGTGACGGTGAGTACTAAGTGGTCAACGCGATCAATGAATGCAGTCATAGGTTTACTTTAATTGTGAGAGGTAATGTGCAATGGCTTTAAGATCATCATCACTCATGCCATATAGAGATGCCGCCATGATTGTATCTCTGCCTGTAGCCTGGTTAGAGCGAAACTGTCGCATGCTATACAAGAGATAATCTTCACGCTGAGCCGCAATCCGAGGCATCTGATCTCTACCAACGTAGTTGGGTAAATGGCAAGTACCACACAGCGCTTCCTTTGAAATGACTTGACCCTTTTCAAATAAGGCGGGATTGCGTGGTCCTGCTTGCGATATGGCTGGGCTATTGGTGTAAAACTTAGCGATCGCAACAATTGTGGCATCGCTTAATCCATCAAGCTGTCCTTTCATAGCAGGGATGTCGCGCATACCCTCCCGGATCATCACCATCTGGTTTTCTAGAAACGTCTTGGGCTGTCCCGCCAAGGATGGGGTGCCTACAATCTTGGAATTACCATCAAGGCCATGACAAGCGCCGCATACCTGAATCTTTGCGCTAATATCCTGCGCAAACGAAAGCGACGTTGCGCTGGAACAAATAAGTCCTAGTGCTAACGTCGCGATTCGTAAATACTGCACTTCAATACTGCGAATTACTTCGCTGCTACTTGTTGCTTGCTGTAAGTCACTCGATAAATCGCGCCCAACTGCTCATCCGATACCAACATTGAGCCGTCAGGCATCTGCAGTAGGTAAGCTGGACGACCCCAGAAGGATTGATCGGCTGGGTTCATAAATCCGGTAATGAATGGTACGGTTTTGGCATTTTTACCATCTGCGCTTGCCTTAACCATCACAACATCAAAACCAATCTTTTGATTACGGTTCCATGAACCTTTGCGTGCAATAAAGGCAGCATTCTTATATTCAGCAGGGAACATATTGCCGGTATAGAACTTAAGACCCATCACTGCAGTATGTGGCCCCATCAAGGCAACAGGTTGTTCAACGCCTGCGCATGGATTAGCCTTCTTCACAACATCATCGGGCATATTGCCTTCATGGCAATAAGGGAAGCCGTAGTTCAATCCGGTTTTTTGCATCCGGCTTAAGGTGTCATTCGGCTTATCGTCACCCATCCAATCGCGTCCATGATTTGTAAACCAGAGTTGCTTGGTAGTGGGATGCCAATCAAAACCAACGGTATTGCGCACTCCGGTTGCTAACACTTCCATACCCGATCCATCTGGGTTATAGCGACGAATCTGGGCATACTCGGGGGTTGGCAACTCGCAAATGTTGCAAGGCGCTCCAAATGGAACATACAACTTCCCATCAGGTCCAAATGCAATGTACTTCCAGTTGTGATGCTGCTCCGGTGGCAAATTAAATTTAGCTGTTAGATCTACTGGTGCCACGCTTGGATTTTTTTCAATCCCGTCGTAACGCAGAACCTTATTAATAGACATCACATATAAAGAGCCATTCTTAAATGCAACGCCAGCGGGCTGAACTAATTTATCAACTACTACTCGGCTGGTTCGCTCTTTACCGTTGTCGCTCAACTCATAGACACGTCCAATCGCACGGGTGCCGATGTAAATTTTGCCGTTATCTCCGCGCGCCATCGCACGAGCACCAGGCATGCCGGTTGCCCAAACCTCAATCTTGAAGCCTGGGGGTAATTTGAGCTTATCAATTGGAATCTCACTAACAGGAGTAACCGTCATTTTTCCAGGCAAAGGAGCTAACTTGGAATTGGCCATATCAGGGCCCATACCCTGCTTCCATGCTGGTGCTGGTGCCGCTGCTACAGGAGCTGGGGCAGCCTCAGCTTTGGGAGGCGGTGCAGTCGCACAGCCTTGCAGAATCATCAGTGATGAGGCGAGTGTCGAAAGTGTTGCTACTGAAATCAGTCGCTGGTTCATAGTTATATCCCTTCTTTTTCTAATTACTTTTATTCCAATTGCAGATTCTCTAATTTAATCCCTTTTGAGCGTAATGGATATAGTTCTGAATTAGGGTTTTGCCTTAGATAGGTCTCGACAATTTGCCCTGAGAACCATTTTTTTCCTACTTAAACTGATAGCTCGCCTTAGCACCAATCATCCAATTTCGGGTTGGGGCTGGCTCATACGAACGAAGGAAAAATTGATTCACAATCACTGAACCAACATAAGAGCGATCAAACACATTGTTGAGCCTAAAGAATTGTGAAAAAGACCAGCCGCCAGCAATTTCTTGACGCACTACTCCGCGAATATTCATCACCGCATAACCTGGTGCCTTATATTGAGTATTCAGATCATTGGCGTCCATTGCCCCATTCGCCCGCGCTTCAATAGCGGCTTCTACTGACTTATTGGGCTTGACCCAGAGTAACTCGGCGAATAAGCCCTGATTGGGAACCCCTGGAATCCGATTGCCACTTGCAACGGTATTGAATGTTGACAAATTGGTAGAGTTTGTAAGGTACGACTCCTTTACCGTTGCTCTCAACCACGTATATGCCAAGTTAGTTTCAAAGTTATAAGGTAACTTAAACTGCGCACTACCCTCAACACCTTGACGATTTGTCTTTGGGGCGTTTGTGAATGAATTTCTGCCTGCATTTGATGCACCAATAACAATATCATTTGTAGTATCCGCATTAAATACTGCAATATTGGTTTTGATGAATGGCGATAATCTTGATTTAAAACCTAGCTCTACTTGCTTCGTTTTGGCGGCTAAAAGCCCGAAATTAGAACACGAAGACGTACAACTAGAACCATTAACTGCCCCATTGGCACTATAAAAAACTTGATTTAATGTCGGGGTATCAAAACTTGAGCCATACGATACATATACATTAGACATCTCGTTTAAGTAATACTGCAACGATGCCATATAAGTCATAGCCCTAAATTCAGTTGAGCCTGTATTTAGGGTTATGGAATTATTCGTTGTTGAGCTCAAATTGGTTTGAGAGTTTCTGATTCCTGCATTAAATGCAAAGCGCTCTGAAAACCGAAAATCGGCTTGCAGATATTGATCGAAATTCTTGGCACTCATAGCATAATCTTGTGAGGCGGTGCTGCTATACACTGCAGTGCCACCGCTATTGGTATACGTTCGGCGACGATCGTCATTCTCATTCATGTCAATGCCAGTCACCATAGTCAACGGAATATCAAAAAATTTATTTTGATGGACCCATTTACTATCCATGCCATAAAAAGAACGAACTAAATCAATCACCCCAGATCCTGCTGTTGCGGAAGTCAAATACTGAAGGACATGACGCTGCCCCAAGTAAGGAGAGAATAAAAAATTATTGTTTGCGTTAATACGAAAATCGATCGATGCGCCGACTTGCGTTTGATCGACTGATTTGCGAGAATTTTGCGATATGGCGCTTGTACCGGCTTGCTTGGGATTTGCAATTAACTGGCTCTCGGTTAATCCGGTAGGATCTTGCGCTTTAAGGCTCACGTTATTTGCGATCAGGGTTATCCTTGTATCGGGACCCCCCATAAAACTGAGTTTTGCATTGGCATTACGTCTATCAGCAGCACTTTGATCTCGATATCCATTGGTATGGAATTGCCCGGCATCAATTACGTAACCAAGCTCATCAGATTTACCACTTGCTTTTAGTCCAGCTCTACGTTGTCCATAGGAACCAACTTCGAAGTAGGGTTGCACCTCGGTCTTGGGGCCACCATCTTGGGTAAATACACGAATCACGCCACCCGATGAATTACCGTAAAGCACAGAGAATGGGCCTCGCATTACCTCAATGCGATCAGTGGATGGCAAATCTATATGGGATATCTGACCCTGTCCATCGGCAACAGTTCCAGGAATGTTATCGACAATCAGTCGGATACCGCGCGTACCGAAGGTCGAGTTTGCCCCAAAACCACGAGATGATATTTGTAGGTCTTGTGCGTAGTTCTGGCGATTGAGGGCAAAGATCCCAGGTACTCGGTTTAATGGCTCAGAAAGATTGTCTCTAGCTTGTCCATTTTGAATCTGATTTATGGTTACTAGATTAATGGAGGCAGCAGTATCCATAATTTTCTGCTCATATCCACTAGCTGAAACCACAATCTCATCTAGTGGTGGAGCTTCATACTCTGGATTATTTGCAAAGGCGAGTTGAGCAAAAACACCGCTTACCAAAATAGCGATGACTTGCTTACGGAATGTGGGACTTCTAGAGTTAATTTGCAACATATCAAACCAATTTATAGACAGCTTTGCTAGTTAACCACCACCCCGTCGAGTATAAAGATCAAAACGATGAATAATGTTAGTTACGTCATCATGCACTAAATCGCTGATTTCAATATTAAGCTCTAACTGCGGGATCCGTAATAGGGAAACTTGATGGTCTGGTTTAGTTTTTCCAATGAGACGAATCAGGGGTTTCGGAGTATCACGATACAGCAAGC
>DENG01000064.1:47105-50058 GCA_002359975.1 Polynucleobacter sp. UBA2650 | reverse complement strand
ACAGCGCCGGATTCTGATCCCGATAAGATTCGGGGGATGTACATCATGGGTGAGAACCCAGCGATGAGTGACCCAGACTTAAATCATGCGCGCCATGCGCTTGCGTCCTTAGATCATTTGGTCGTGCAAGATATTTTTATGACCGAGACCGCTTGGTTGGCTGATGTCATATTGCCTGCGAGCGCCTGGCCTGAGAAGACCGGAACAGTTACCAATACCGATCGAATGGTGCAGTTGGGTAAGCGCGCTCTCAATCCCCCCGGTGATGCCAAACCAGATTTATGGATTCTTCAAGAGTTAGCTAGGCGGATTGGTTTGCAGTGGGCTTATCAGGGTGAGGAGTGCGGGGTTGCTGAGATCTATGATGAGATGCGCCTTGCAATGCATGCCGCAATTCAGGGGATTACTTGGGAGCGTTTGCAACGAGAGTCTAGCGTGACCTATCCATGCTTGAGTGAGGATGACCCGGGTCAGCCAATTGTGTTTGATCACTCATTCCCTACCAAAGATGGTCGGGTAAAACTGGTTCCTGCTGACATTATTCCTGCGAATGAGCGGCCTGACACTAATTTCCCTTTCGTATTAATTACAGGTCGACAGCTAGAGCATTGGCACACCGGCAGCATGACTCGTCGTGCTGGCGTCCTTGATGCAATTGAACCAATGGCAACTGCTTCGATGTGTGGTGAGGACATGGCCAAACTGGGGATTGATGGTGGTGATGTCATTACTATTCGATCACGGCGTGGCGAGGTAGGGATTCATGTCCGACGCGATGATGGTACTCCCTCCGGAGCCATCTTTATGCCGTTTGCATACTACGAGGCAGCAGCTAACTTGATGACTAATCCTGCACTAGATCCATTTGGCAAGATTCCAGAATTTAAGTATTGTGCTGTCGCAGTAAGCAAAGGCGGTAAACCAGCTCAATACATTGGTTACGAGCTCATGGTAAACGATGCTATGCTCATTCAATGAGCGTAGAGCATGAGCAAAATCATCCTGTTTTAATCATCGGAGCTGGCTTAGCTGGGCTTACAGTTGCCTTACATCTAGCGGACCATCAGCCGGTGATTTTGATGGCTAAGCGTCGATTAAATGAGGCAGCTACTGCTTGGGCACAAGGTGGCATTGTCGGCGTGCTTGACCAAGACGATAGCATTGATTCTCACGTCTCTGATACGGTTACAGCAGGTGCGGGATTGGTGGTGGAGTCTGTTTCTCGCTATGTTGCTGAGAACAGTGCGGACGCAATCCATTGGCTGGTGGATCAGGGTGTGCCGTTTACACCCGATGTTTCTGGTCCCAAAGGATTGCACTTAACGCGCGAAGGGGGCCATACCCATCGACGAATTGCACATGCTGCTGATGCGACAGGTAAAGCCATTCATGATGTCTTATTAGAGAAAGCAAAAGCGCATCCTAATATCAAGATCTTAGAGAACTGGATTGCCCTTGATCTAATTACCAATAAACATTTACAAACCACTGGTCAATACAAATCTAATCGCTGCTATGGTGCATATGCTTTGGACATCGCAAATAATCAGGTCGAGACCATCTTGGCCAAAGCAGTGGTTTTAGCTACTGGTGGTTTAGGCAAAGTTTATCGCTACACCAGCAATCCTGATACTGCAACTGGGGACGGCATCGCCATGGCCTGGCGCGCTGGTTGTCGGATTGGTAATATGGAGTTCATTCAGTTTCATCCCACTTGCCTGTATCACCCCAGTGACCGAACTTTCTTAATTACCGAGGCAATCCGTGGAGAGGGTGGTTTATTAAAGCTCCCTAATGGAAAACGCTTTATGCCAGAGCATGACGAGCGTAATGAGCTCGCCCCGCGCGATATTGTGGCCCGCGCCATAGACTTTGAAATGAAAAAACATGGCTTGGATTATGTGCATTTAGATGCAAGGCATCTGGGCGAAGCCTTTATTAAAGAACACTTCCCCATGATTTATTCTCGATGTCTCTCTTTAGGGATTGATATTACGCAAGAGCCAATTCCGGTTGTCCCAGCAGCACATTACACCTGTGGCGGTGTTGTTACAGATCTTAAGGGCAGAACAGACCTAACGGGACTGTATGCAGTGGGTGAGGCAACCTATACGGGCCTTCATGGAGCAAATCGTCTAGCCTCAAACTCTCTCTTGGAGTGCGTTGTAATTGGTAAGGCAGCTGCGCATGATATTGCAGATCAAGTTGATATTGAGATGCCCACGATTAGACTCTGGGACGAAAGCAAGGTTGAGGATGCCGATGAGCAGGTGGTCATTGCACATAACTGGGATGAGTTACGCTCACTGATGTGGAACTATGTTGGCATTGTGCGTACTACCCGTCGCCTCGAGAGGGCGCTTCATCGCATTGAGCTCCTTCGAACAGAGGTCCAGGAATACTATGCAAACTTTAGGGTGACACGAGATCTGATCGAGTTACGCAATCTTCTGGAATGTGCAGAATTGATTGTGCGTTCTGCACTAATGCGCAAAGAGAGCCGTGGTCTGCATTACAGCCGTGATTACCCAAAAACCTGGCCAGTTTCGTACCCCACAATTCTGACTCCGATTCAAGCCCAAAAAACTTAAGTTAGTGGGTCGATGCGCATAGAGTAATCGATCGCTTCAATATCTTTTGTTAGCTTACCAATAGAAATGCGGTCAACTCCAGTAGCCGCAATTGCTTGTAATTGGTCCAGTGTGATCCCTCCAGAAGCCTCAATAAAAGCCCGACTGGCGTTGATTTTGACCGCCTCGCGCATTTGATCCAAGGTAAAGTTATCAATCAAAATACTTTTTGCTCCAGCAGAGAGAGCTTCCTGTAACTCTGCAATATTTTCTACTTCGATCTGAACATCAACCCCGGACTGGAGAGCATCGGCAGCTTTTAAAGCAGCCGTGATACTGCCTGCAGCAGCAATGTGATTCTCTTTAATCAGAATTCCATCCCA
>DENG01000064.1:44473-47030 GCA_002359975.1 Polynucleobacter sp. UBA2650 | reverse complement strand
CGCGTAATGGTGGCTGTATAGGATAAGGTTTGCAGGAAGTTCATCGCGGGGCGCTCAGCACTGAGCAATGCGCGGGCATTTGCATCGATCTCGCAAACGGTAGAGTTTGCTTGCATCCACTCGCCTTCCTGGAACTTCCATTGAATCCGAGCTTGTGGATCTAGTTGATGAACTATCGCCTCAAACCAAGCAATACCGCATAAGACAGCTTTTTGTCGAACGATTAATTTAGCATGGGCTTGCCGATTTTCTGGAACCAACTGAGCGGTCCAATCGCCAGTACCAAGATCCTCTGCTAAGGCATCTCTCACATTGCGAGCGATGGCTTGAGGAAGGGATTCGTTTTGCTCAAACATGAAAAAATACTAGGCAGCGCCAATATTTTTAATAAAGCCGTGCTGCGCTTTTGCCAAAAGCTCGGGGTGAGTACTGGTAAAGGTCAGCATTCTCTCAATGCATCCTAGAGCTTGGGAGCGAATGAACTCATCGACCAAGATTTCACCGGTTTGCGTTTCTAAGCAATCCAAAATTCCTTGTAAGCCATTCATGGCCATCCAAGGACAGTTGGCGCAGCTCTTGCAAGTTGCGCTTTCACCCGCAGTCGGTGCAGCAATTAATTTTTTACCGGGAGCTAGTTGGCGCATACGGTGCAAGATACCTTGATCGGTAGCAACGATGTATTCGCTTGCTTTGCCTTCAACTACGGCTTTGATCATGGCGGAGGTGGAGCCAACGATATCAGCCTGATCAACTACATGCTGCGGGGATTCTGGATGCACAAGGATTAGGGCATTGGGATGCTTCTTGCGCATGGCAGCCAGCTCGATTGCTTTGAACTCATCATGCACGATACAGGCCCCATTCCACAGCAACATATCTGCTCCAGTTTGCTCCTGAATGTAACGACCTAAGTGACGATCTGGGGCCCATAAAATCTTTTTGCCTTGCTGATCTAAATGATGAACAATAGCAAGCGCGCACGAGCTGGTGACCATCCAGTCAGCTTGCGCTTTAACGGCTGCGCTGGTATTGGCGTAGACAACCGTTGTGCGATCAGGGTGTGCTTCTCTAAATCGACGAAAGTCTTCAGCAGGGCAACCTAGATCAAGAGAACAGGTCGCTTCTAAGTCTGGCATAAATACCCGCTTCTCCGGACTAAGAATTTTTGCAGTTTCTCCCATAAAGCGCACACCGGCAACAATAAGATTTTTAGCGGGATGGTTCTTGCCAAAACGTGCCATCTCCAATGAGTCAGCAACAAAGCCACCGGTGGCATGCGCAAGATCTTGAATATCGCCATCGACATAGTAATGCGCAACGATTACAGCATCCTTACTTATTAGTAATTGCTTGATACGCTCAATGATCTCTTGTTTTTCATTAGCCAAAAGAGGGGTTGGTGTTTTTGCCCAAGCTTGCGCAATGCAGGTTGCCCCAGAGGCATCTTGTTGAGGGTAGTCGTAGAAAACTACCGGGTTTTGGTGGTCAATCGCTTCGGTCATCCCGAAATCTTAACCTGCAATTGCTTTCGGGATAGAATTCAGGGCTTAGAGAGGATTTCTATGAAACGCATCATGTTGTTAGCTAAATTGCATCGGGTTGTAGTTACTGAGGCAGATTTGCACTACGAAGGATCTTGTGGGATCGATGAGGACCTTATTGATGCAGCTGATATGCGTGAATATGAAAAGATTGAACTCTACAATATCAATAATGGTGAGCGCTTTTCTACCTACATCATCAAAGCAAAGCGAGGCTCTGGAGCAATCTCTTTAAACGGAGCCGCAGCGCGTAAGGCTCACGTGGGCGATCATTTGATTATTTGCACTTATGGACCGATTGATGATGACCAATCAAAGTCACACTCACCCAAGGTCATTTTGGTCGACGACAAGAATCGTATTAAAGAGATAAAAAAGATTACTGTTTAAAACGGTAGCTTTGCATCAGGCTTTACAGCTAGTAAAGCATTCTTAAACTCTCCCTGAATACGCTTGATTGCTTCATCAGAGTCTGCCTCAAAACGGAGAACCACTATGGGCGTTGTGTTTGATGGGCGAGCCAAGCCAAATCCGTCAGCATATTCTACGCGGACCCCATCAATGGTGTTGATCGATTGCGAGCTTGGGAACTGCGGATTAGCCTTGATTTTCTCAAGCAGAAGAAAGGATTCTCCTTCTGCACAGGGTAATTGAAGTTCTGGAGTGCAAATTGCATTAGGTAAGGCATTTAGTACTTCGCTGGGGTTGGCTACTTTACTAAGGATCTCAAGTAGACGAGCGCCGGTATAAAGCCCATCATCAAAGCCAAACCACCGATCCTTAAAGAATATATGCCCGCTCATTTCACCTGCTAGAGGGGCGCCAGTCTCTTTCAGTTTGGCCTTTACCAAGGAGTGACCCGTTTTCCACATCAGAGCTTGGCCACCGTGCTGTTCGATCCAAGGAGCAAGATTGCGTGTGCACTTGACGTCATAGATAATCTGCCCCTTAGGGTGGCGGCTAAGCACATCTTTAGCAAAGAGCATCATTTGGCGATCGGGGAAGATGACTTGACC
>DENG01000064.1:21336-44409 GCA_002359975.1 Polynucleobacter sp. UBA2650 | reverse complement strand
GTATTAGCAAGATTGTGAATTAGGTCTTGGAGGTTCTCAAGATGGGCAGGGTCGGGATGGTGATTTGGAAAATTTCCATCGACCTCACAAAAGAGTTCCTGTACATCACAGCCTAGCGCTCTGAACAGCTCTCCTGCAAAAGCACCACCCACACCATTGCCGCAATCAACTGCAATCTTCATGGGTCTGGCAAGGCGAACATCACCCACAATGTATTTGAGGTACTGGGGGAAAATATTGAAGGTGGAGCGCTGACCAGTCCCCTGATGAAAATGCTCACCCTCAATTTGTTTGCGCAAACTCTGAATCTGCTCGCCATAAATAGCCGCACCACCCAGAACCATTTTGAACCCGTTGTAATTTGGAGGATTATGACTACCCGTAATCATGATTCCAGATTTGGGCTGGATGCTACCCAAAGTTTGATTAGCAGCAAAGTAAACCATGGGGGTAGCCACCATGCCCAGATCAATCACATTGATGCCGGTTGACAGTAAACCCTTGGTTAGCGCCTCAATCAGTTCTGGGCCCGATAGACGACCATCGCGACCAATGACCACATCTGTTTCACCAAGATCGCGCATTTGACTGCCAAATGCCTGACCAATCGCATGAGCGATTTGTGGATTGAGGGTCTCATTAATAATGCCCCGAATATCGTAGGCCTTAAAGATGGATGCGGGTACTTGCATAATAATTATTGTTTTAAATAGTTAATGCGGGCAGAGGTTATAGAGTCAAAACCTTCATCATTTGGTTGAGACCCCTTGAGCGCTTCTTCAATCGGCCGAGCTAAGACTTTGCCTAGCTCAACTCCTGGCTGGTCGAATGGATTGAGATTCCACAGAGCTCCTAAACAAAATGCACGGTGTTCGTATAAGGCTAATAGAGCGCCGAGGTGGTATGCATCTAACTTTGGTAACGCAATTAAATTACTTGGTCGCTTGCCGGCATAGCTCAAATTTGGATCGGAGGACTCTTTACCATGAGCAAGAGCTTGGGCCTGGGCTAAGCAATTGGCTAAGAGAGCATTGTGATGCTCCTTGGCCTCTGGTAATGAGCTCATCGCCTCCTTCACCATAATGAAATCTACCGGGATGATCTCGGGCCCTTGGTGAAGGAGTTGAAAGTAGGAATGTTGTGCATTGGTACCGGCACTTCCAAAAACGATGGGAGAACTTGCTTTTACATGCTTGCCTTGTCTATCGGTACTCTTGCCATTACTTTCCATATCGAGTTGTTGTAGCCAAAATGGAAGGAGTTCTAAAGCATGTGCATAGGGCACCACCGCATACGCCTTAGAGTGATGTTTAGTTTGTTGATGGTAAAGCGCAAGAGCAAGTAAAACGGGTAGATTGTGAGAGATTGGCGTGCTTGCAAAATGCTGATCCATCGCATTGGCACCGGATAAAAATTGTTTGAAGGTCTCAAAACCATACTGCAAAGCAATTGGAAGACCAACCGCAGACCAGACCGAGAAGCGTCCGCCTACCCAATCCCAAAACGGGAAAATATTGTCTGCTTGAATACCAAAGGATTCGGCTGCTTTGACATTGCAGGTAACGGCAAATAAAGAGTTTTGGATCTGCGAGCTTGTGAGATTCTTAGCCTTAAACCAATTGATGATGGTCTTTGCGTTCATCATGGTTTCAGAAGTACTAAAGGATTTAGAAACAATCAATACCTTAGTGCTATTAGCTTGTGCGCGCTCCAGAATATGGCTTAACTCAGCGCTATCGACGTTGGCAGCAAAATGAACTCGCATGCCACGATTTGGTTTGTTCGCCGAGTGAGCTAAGGCCTGTACTGCTAGGCGTGGTCCAAAATCAGAACCACCAATTCCGATATGGATTAAATCAGTTACCCCTACCCATTTATTACATAAACCCTCCATGCGTTGCCAAACTTCAGCAATTGCTGGCATTACATCATTGCCCTTATAAAGCATTGGATTTTTATTTAGATCACGCAGGGTGGTATGCAGGGCAGGTCGGTGTTCTGAGGTGTTCACCAGACCACCGGTTAATAACTCAGTAATCTGCCCTTTGAGACCTATTTGATCCGCTTTGGTAAAAAGACTAGCCCACTCTGGTTGACTAATTCCTTGATAAGCAAGATCAAGGGTAAGGCCGGCAGCTTGTAATGAACCAAAGACCGCTTTCGAGGGATTGGCACTATCGCTTTGAGCAGACTTGGTAGACATGGGTGGATTTTATCAATAAGCCCTTAAAAAGCCTATTTAAGGCTGAAGTGTTACGATTTTGTCTTCATAAACAGCAGAACAATATGGAACGATTAGATTGTGTCGTAGTTGGGGCTGGCGTTGTCGGCTTAGCCATCGCCCGCGAGATGGCTTTGCAGGGTCATGAGACCATTTTGTTAGAGCGCGAGTCCTCATTTGGAACAATTAGCAGCGCCAGAAATAGTGAGGTCATCCACGCAGGTATTTATTACCCAAAAGATTCTTTAAAGGCTAAATTTTGCGTTGAAGGTAATCGTCTTTTATATGAGTATTGCCGGGGTCACCAGGTGGGCACCCAGCGTTACGGTAAATTAATTGTTGCTAGTGATAAAAATCAGATTGATGCCTTAGAGGGACTTTTCTATAAGGCTCAACTCAATCAGGCCCCAGAAATTAGCATGATTACTGCTAAGGAGGCCAAGACCTTGGAGCCAGACCTGAGAGTAGAAGCAGCAATTCTTTCTAAGTCTTCTGGCATTGTTGATAGCCATGCTTACATGCTCTCCCTTTTGGGTGGGTTTGAGGATGCAGGCGGGATGGTTGCCTATTTATCTCCTCTCATCCGGGCGACAGTCATATCCGGTGGCTTTGAATTGGAGGTTGGTGGGATAGACTCGATGCGCCTGCAAACTAAATATCTGATTAATTGTGCAGGCATGAGCGCACCCGCCATCGCTAGAAAGATCGAGGGCCTATCTCCTGAAACGATCCCTCAGGCCTATTTTGCAAAGGGTAATTACTTTTCCCTCTCTGGCAGGTCACCATTCAAACATTTGATATATCCAGTCCCAGAGCCAGGCGGACTCGGAGTTCATTTGACATTGGATATGGCAGGGCAAGCAAAGTTTGGCCCCGATGTGGAGTGGCTCGACATTGAGTCTGAAGAGCAAATTAATTACGCCGTGGATCCCAAGCGGGGCGAGCGTTTTTATGAGGCAATCCGCCAATACTGGCCGAACCTTAAAGACGGAGCACTGCAAGCGGATTACTCAGGGGTTAGGGCTAAGATTGTGTCTAAGGACCAAGCCGCTGGGGATTTTAGGATTGATGGCCCAGAGGAGCATCAAATCGATGGCCTCTATAACCTCTATGGCTTTGAATCACCTGCATTAACCTCAAGCCTCGCGATTGCGCAGCATTTAAGAAAGATAATGGTTTAGTTGAAAATTTCAAAGCAGAAAGCCTAATTCCGTAACTTCCTTATAATCTCACCTTTAATGGAAGCGTGGCAGAGTGGTTGAATGCACCAGTCTTGAAAACTGGCGAGGATGAAAGTCCTCCGTGAGTTCGAATCTCACCGCTTCCGCCAATGCTATTTATTTCAAGAATAGTTCTTGTAGGTCATTAAGATAGCGCATACCAAGGGCTGTTGCTTTCAGTCGCATCGGATCCTCGTCTAATAAGCCCTTGCGAATCGCCTCATCGATTGCTTTAGAGATTCGATGCAAAGGCAGACCAGTGCGTTCCGTAAATTGGTGGGTTGGTACACCATTGATTAATCTAAGACCATTCAACATGAACTCAAACGCCAGATCGTCGATCTCGATGCTACGGTTCTCAAGACAGGCAGAGTTCTCTTTGAAGATTTTGTCCATATACGTTTCGGGATGACGTTCACGGATTTGCCGAGTAATACGATTTGGCATCGAGATCTTGCCATGCGCACCTGCACCGATGCCAATATAGTCTCCAAATTCCCAGTAATTCAGATTGTGTCTGCAGACCTGGTTATCTTGACAGTAGGCGGATACCTCATAGCGCTGATACCCCCTCTCTTGAAGGGTGGAGAGTGCAAACTCAAACATGACATCACTTTCATCCTCGTTCGGCAGGGGTGGTGGATGGCTTGCAAAGTAGGTATTGGGCTCCATGGTGAGGTGATAGAGCGATAGATGCTTCGTTTGGAAAGACAAGGCGCGCAGTAGATCGGCTTTTGCTTCATCGGCAGTTTGTTCTGGCAAGGCATACATCACATCAAGATTGACACTTGCAAAGTAGTCCTGAGCAATTTCAATGGCAGCCTGCGCTTCAGAGGCGTTATGGATTCGGCCTAAGGATTTGAGGTGGCGATCATTAAAACTCTGTATCCCTAGCGATACTCGATTGACCCCCAGCTGGGCAAATTCTCTAAACTTTGCAGCTTCTACTGATCCAGGATTAGCCTCCAGAGTGATCTCGGCATGAGGTTCGAGCGGTATTAGGGCTCGAACATGGGAGAGCAGTTCATCAAGACCAGCGGGGGAGAGTAGGCTGGGTGTGCCACCGCCAATAAAAATGGTGTGTACCCGCCGCCCCCAAATGTTCGGAAGCTCTGTTTGTAAATCTGCAATCAGCGCCTGAATGTAGCGCTTCTCATCAAAGCCCCCATCTTTCACCTGATGCGAGTTAAAGTCGCAATAGGGACATTTGCGCTCACACCAAGGAAAGTGGATATAGAGCGAGAGCGGGGGTAATGCTTTGAGCTGTATTGCAGAGTCAAGCATTAGCGGTAAAGAAAGAAGAGTTTTGTAATTGGCTCATGAGGTTCCTTAAGGCTTGACCTCGATGACTAATTTGGTTTTTATGCTCCGCTAGCAACTCAGCAGCAGTTTTGCCCAGCTCGGGCAGGTAAAAGTAGGGGTCATAGCCAAAGCCATTGGCACCCCTTGGCGTATCGATGATTTCCCCATCCCAGCGTGTTTCTACAATGAGAGGTTGTGAATCTGTGGCGCTGCGAACCAATGCCAAGACACAAACGTAATGGGCGCGACGATTTGGTTGATTTTCTAATGCCGATATCAGTTTCCGGTTGTTATCGCGATCAGAACAATGCTCTCCTGCAAAACGAGCCGAGCGTACTCCAGGCGCACCACCTAAGGCATCGACACAGATCCCCGAGTCGTCCGCTAAAGCTGGCAGAGCACTGAGTAAGCTAGCATGTCTTGCCTTGGCTAGCGCATTATCCACAAAGGTTTCAAAGGGTTCCTCTGCAGCCGGGATATTCAGTTGCCCTTGGGCTATCACATCGATCGCAAATGGTTTTAGAAGTTCAGCAAACTCACGCAACTTCCCAGCATTATTGGATGCTAATACTAGGCCTTGATTCATCTTAGGTGAGCGCTTTTCTCTGTAGAGCACTGAGTTCTTCAATGCCGGCTTGGGCTAAGTCAAGAAGAGCCTCTAGTTCGGTGCGTGAGAATGGCGCGCCCTCAGCCGTGCCTTGAACTTCAATTATGCCGCCCTTACCGGTCATGACAACGTTCATATCGGTATCGCAGGCAGAGTCCTCGGCGTAATCTAAATCCAAAACGGGTACGCCTTGATAGATGCCGACCGAGATTGCTGCAACACTATCAAGAATTGGATCGCTGGTAATTGCTTTATTTTTGAGTAGGAGGTTAACTGCATCGCGGGCTGCAACATAAGCCCCAGTGATCGCAGCGGTTCTTGTACCGCCATCCGCTTGTAATACATCACAATCCAAATGAATTGTTCGTTCCCCTAGAGCCTTGAGATCAAAAACACTGCGCATTGCTCGACCGATTAGACGTTGGATCTCTTGTGTGCGACCACTTTGCTTGCCTCTAGCCGCCTCGCGATCAGAGCGAGTGTGGGTGGAGCGGGGCAGCATGCCGTATTCGGCGGTCACCCAACCCTCTCCTGATCCCTTCTGATGGGGTGGTACCTTTTCTAGGACGCTGGCGGTGCATAAGACCTTCGTATCCCCAAACTCAATGAGGACAGAGCCTTCAGCATGTTTTGTGAAGGAGCGTGTGACGGTCACGGGTCGTAGGTCGCGGGCTTGACGTTGGCTAGGACGCTGGAAGGGCTGATTCATGGGAGATTACCTTTGCAATTTACAATGCCTACATGATATCGAGCATGACAGGTTATGGAAGCGCCTCCCGCCAAATTCAGTTGGGTTCGGGGGGCTTTGCTAATTTACAGGTAGAGATTAGGGCGGTGAACAGCCGTTTTCTGGATATAAGTTTCCGGATGCCCGATGAGTGCCGGAGTGCTGAATCAGGTATCCGAGAGCTTTTAAATAAAACTCTCAAGCGTGGCAAGATCGAGGTTCGGGCAGTTTGGCGTTTAACGCAATCGGAGTCAGGCCATGCAAAAACCGCTATTAGCGTTAACCAGGCTAAGTTGGCAGCTCTTCAAGAACTGCAGCAGGGCATTAAAAAACAGTTTCCGGATGCCGGGGAACTGCGAATGGCAGACATTTTGCGCTGGCCAGGTGTCGTTACAGAATCAGAAATTGCAGAAGATCAATGGCAGGTCGCAAGTATTGAAGCCGGTCAGGAAGCTCTAAAACAATTACTGAGTGCGCGTCAAGAAGAGGGTAAGGCTCTAGCGTTAGTGCTAGGCACTATTTTGACCTCGATGGAGGCTATCGTGACTCGGATAGAGCCCCGAATGCCAGAGATCGTTTCTCAATATCAAAGTAAATTGGTCGCTCGTTTAGAAGAAGCGCTTGGTACTCATTCCAAGACAGTGCAAATACCAATCAATAGCGAGTTGATGGAAAGGATTCGGCAAGAGGTTGTTCTCTATGCAGTCCGGATTGATGTGGCTGAGGAGTTGGCGCGCCTAAAGACTCATTTACAGACTGCTCATACAACCCTGCAGGAGGGTGGGCCTGTTGGTAAGCGTTTAGATTTCTTGATCCAAGAGCTTAATCGGGAAGCCAATACCCTAGGATCTAAATCAGTCAATCCGGACTTTACCAACGCCGCGCTCGAACTCAAATTATTGATTGAGCAAATGCGCGAGCAGGTGCAGAATCTAGAGTAAATCCTATTATTAATATGAACACGACCCCGCAATCGTATGAAGGAAGCATGTTGATGATTGTGGCTCCTTCGGGTGCCGGCAAATCGTCATTAGTCAACGCTTTGCTTGAGGCAGATCACAGCCTGCAACTCTCTTTATCTTGTACTACACGAGCACCACGGGCTGGGGAGCTAGATGGGCGCGATTACTCATTCATTTCTAAAGAGCAATTCTTAGCCAAGAAATCCTCAGGTGATTTTCTAGAGTGGGCGGAAGTGCACGGCAATCTTTATGGCACTTCTCGCTCATGGATTGAGGGACAAATGCAAAAGGGAAGCGATGTCATTCTAGAAATTGATTGGCAAGGCGCACAACAGATTCGTCAATTAATACCGCAAGCCATTTGGATTTTTATCTTTCCACCGTCGATACAGGCTTTGGAAGAACGCCTTTATAAACGCGGTCAGGATGATAAAGAGACCATTGCCAAGCGGGTTGCAGCGGCTCATATTGAGCTCCAGCATGCCCATGAAGCCGACTTTATCGTGGTTAATGAGATCTTTGCCGACGCTTTGCGGGATCTGCAAGCCATTGTGGCTGCAAGCCGCTTGCGTGCAAGCCCCATGATGGCTCGTTACCCCGCACTCGTTAAGCGTCTTGGGGCGTGATCCCAGCCAATCAGTTATCCTATAGGGGTTGGAGATCCTCCTAATCTAAATAAGTGAGTTCCGTATGGCCCGTATTACTGTAGAAGATTGTTTAAAAACCGTACCCAATCGTTTTGAGTTGGTCTTGGCCGCAACCTATCGTGCGCGTCAGCTCGTTCAGGGTCACGCAGCCCGCGTGGATGCAAAAGACAAGGCAACCGTTGTCGCCTTGCGTGAGATTGCTGCTGGCGTAACCGATCGGGATATGTTGACCAAAGTTCCTCTTTAAATTGGAGGCCCCGCTGTGGCGTCAACAGTCACCACAACGGGTTTGCTAGGCGAAAGTTCGTCTAGCCAATTGAGTGCAAACTCAGCTAAGGCGGGTCTCAGTACAAATCAAAGTGTGATTGCTTCATTGCTTGAGCAATCGAGTCGGCACCTGTTTGGGCCAACATCACAGCCTACCGTTCCACCTAAGCAACAAGTTGTCTCGATAACGGGCCTCACCGAGAAACTTCATTACCTCAAGCCAGAGGAAATTAATCAAATCAAACGGGCATTTCAGTTTGCCGATACTGCTCATCTAGGACAGTATCGTCACAGTGGCGAGCCTTATATTACCCATCCGGTCTCCGTTGCTGAGTTATGTGCTAGTTGGCGTCTTGACGCTCAGAGCATCATGGCTGCTTTATTGCATGATGTGATTGAAGATTCAGGGTATTCACAAACCGATCTGGTTAACCAGTTTGGAGCTAAAGTTGCCGAATTGGTCGAAGGCTTAACCAAGCTAGATAAATTAGAGTTCCAAAGTCATGCCGAAGCACAAGCCGAGAGTTTTCGGAAGATGTTCATGGCGATGGCGCGCGATGTACGCGTGATCTTAGTGAAGCTTGCTGATCGTACCCATAACATGCATACCTTAGATGCAGTGCCTGTCGAGAAGAGACGTCGCGTGGCCCTAGAGACCATGGAGATCTACGCGCCAATTGCGCATCGTTTGGGTTTGAACCTGATCTATCGTGATTTACAAGATGTAAGCTTTAAGCACTCGATGCCGATGCGCTTTAGGGTAATTGAAAACGCAGTCAAGAAAGCGCGAGGTAATCGTCGTGAGATGGTCGACAAGATTTTGCAGAGTGTGCGCTCGCAATTTGGTAAGGCAGCGATTGAGGTTGATTTACAGGGGAGAGAAAAAACGCTTTTTAGCATCTATAACAAGATGCGCAGCAAGCACTTGAGTTTTTCCCAGGTTTTAGATGTTTATGCCTTCCGCGTTACCGTCCACACGGTCGATGAGACCTATCGCGCTTTAGGCATATTACATTCGCTCTATAAGCCGATGCCAGGGAAGTTTAAGGATTACATTGCGATTCCCAAGCTGAATGGCTATCAGTCGTTGCATACCACTTTGGTAGGTCCATCCGGTGTGCCGGTAGAGTTCCAGATACGAACTGCTGATATGCATGCGGTTGCTGAATCTGGGGTTGCAGCACACTGGGTCTACAAAGATGGTTCTCCAGAGTTAAGCGAGGTACAAAATCGTGCGCACCAATGGCTGCAGTCTTTGGTCGATATCCAAGATAATAGTGGCGACTCACAGGAGTTTTTGGAGCATGTGAAGATTGATCTGTTCCCAGATGCCGTTTACGTATTTACGCCCAAGGGGCAGATCCGTGCATTACCAAGGGGAGCGACAGCATTAGATTTTGCATACTCCATTCATAGTGATTTAGGAAATGCCTGCGTAGCGGTCAAGATTAATAATCTGCAATTACCCTTACGCACTGAGTTAAAGAATGGCGATATTGTGGAGGTGATTAACTCGACCTCATCACAACCCAATCCAGGCTGGTTAGAGTTTGTGCGCACTGGTAAAGCGCGTGCAGCAATTCGTCATTCATTAAAGACAAAACACTATGCAGAAGCTCTTCAACTCGGTGAGCGATTATTAGCCAGTGCTTTACGACAGCAGGGGGTTGATGCTGGCTTATTGGTTCCCGAGTTATGGGAGAAATTGTTGCATTGGACGGGTGATAAAACTCGCGAAGAGGTGTGTGTGAACATTGTGCTTGGTCGAAGAACGGCGCAAGAGCTTGCTACGCGCTTAAAGATCCTCATTGGAGAGGAAGCCGGCTCAGAACAAATGCGACTCGGTACGGGTGATTGGAGTACCTTACATAATGAGCCACTGGGGCAGGCAATTGTGGTGGATGGTCGCGAGGGAATGTCGGTAAGCTTCCAAAGTTGCTGCCACCCCATTCCGGGCGATGACATTATTGGCTACCTAGGAAAGGGCGAGGGCCTACAAATTCATACACAGGATTGCAAAGTTGCATTTAGGATGCTCTCTAAAGATAGTGACAAATGGGCGGGAGTGCAGTGGAGTAAAGATACCAATCGAGAATTTGATGTCGCTATTACAGTAGATACAAAGCAAGGTAAGGGCGTATTGGCGAGAGTGGCTAGCAGTATTACGTCAGCCGATTCGAACATCTTGAACGTCTCGATGGACGATAAGTACAAAGAAGACTCCGTAACGATGCGCTTTACGATTCAGGTATCTAATCGCCTGCACTTATCCCGAGTATTAAGAGGGCTGCGCACTAACTCTGACGTATTTAGAGTGATCCGTAATCGCAGTGCCTAAGCAAAGTGACTACGACTCATCGTAGTTCACCCCAACAATATCAATCTCTTTTAACCCTGAAGGAGTTTGTATTTTGACCGTATCCCCCACCTTTGCTTTGATGAGCGCCTTTGCAATCGGCGAGACCCAACTAACATAGCCTCGTTCAAGATCAACCTCATCGACCCCCACGATCCGAATGGTGGTCTCAATCCCTTCAGAGTCGCAGTATTGAACGGTAGCGCCAAAAAATATCTGTTCAGGATCACCACCGTTGGCGATTCGGTCAGAGTTATTAACCACAACGGCGTTTTCTAGGCGTTGGTTTAAGAAGCGAATACGCCGATCGATCTCTCGTAAGCGCTTCTTGCCATAGATATAGTCCCCATTTTCTGAGCGATCGCCGTTGGATGCAGCCCAATGGACCACCTGAACGATTTCTGGACGCTCCTGATCCAAAAGGTGCAATAACTCCGTTTTGAGGGCTTGATGACCAATGGGGGTAATGTAGTTCTTGCTATCCATGGCATAATTCTGCCTCATGCGGCTGTAGCTCAGTTGGATAGAGTACTTGGCTACGAACCAAGGGGTCGTGGGTTCGAATCCTGCCAGCCGCGCCATATTCCTATTATTTGCCCTCCACGGGCAAATTCCTCAAAGCCTAAATAGTTTGTTTTAATACTAACTATTAGGCTTACCCTTAATAGAATAATCATTTTATTAAGGCTGTTTTCAAATAAAAAGATATTTTCAGAATAAACAATTGAAATTACTAAGGGAGATGAAATGGATTTAGGACTTAAAGGAAAAACAGCACTGGTTATCGCCTCAAGCCGAGGTCTTGGTCAAGCCATGGCTGTTGCCTTGGCACGCGAGGGAGTGAAGGTTGCTGTAACCGGTCGCAATGCAGATAGTTTGCAGCAGACTGTTCAGATGATTGAGGCTGTGGGTGGAAAAGCCTTAGCCCTGAATTGGGATCTGGCCAACCTAGATTCGATTGATGCTCATGTGAAAGAGGTAGAGTCAACACTAGGTCCGATTGATATATTGATTAACAATACTGGTGGTCCGCCACCCACGACCGCTACTGGGCAAGACCCACAGTTATGGCAAAAAAGTTTTAATGAAATGGTCTTATCCCTAATGGGCATTACAGACCGAGTATTACCAGGTATGCGTGAACGTAAGTGGGGTAGAGTAATTACCAGCACGACCTCGGGTGCAATTGTGCCAATCAAAAATTTAGCAATCTCTAACACTCTGCGCGCTGCATTATTGGCATGGTCAAAGACCTTGGCAGCCGAGGTTGCTGCAGAAGGTGTTACTGTCAATATTGTCATGCCAGGTCGTGTTGCAACAGATCGTTTACGCCAATTGGATGAGGCGCGTGCTAAGCGCGAGAACATTAGCTATGAACAAGTAGTGAGTGCAAGCCTTAAAACAATCCCGATGGGGCGTTATGGTGATCCTAAAGAATACGGAGATACCGTTGCGTTCTTGGCAAGTACCAATGCTTCTTACATCACTGGATCGGTCATTCGCATCGATGGCGGACAAGTACCGAGTATTTAATTGCCATGTTAACTTTCGCAAAGGAGCTTCGAGCAAAAGAGCTCCTTTGGCTTTTTATAGCCCTCGTTTTATCGGTTGCCGCATTATCTAGCGTCAGCTTTTTGGCCGATCGTTTACAACGTAGTTTTGAGATAGACGGGCGTACTTTACTAGCATCCGATTTATTGATTGCTGCAGATCAGCCTATTGCCGCCCAACTCATTGAGGAAGCAAACGCAAAGAAATTAGGGATTGCGCAAACGGTTGTATTTCCCAGTATGGTTAGCCATGGGGGTGAAAGTAAATTAAGCTCACTCAAGGCGGTTAGTAATGCATACCCATTGCGCGGTACGTTGCAAATTAGTCGTCAGGACACATTAAGCAAAGATAAAGATCTCTCTGTCATTGAGGTCAATGGCATGCCACCCAAGAATACTGTTTGGGTAGATCCAGCAGTATTAATTTCCCTGAAAGCAAAGATTGGGGATCGTCTAACAATCGGTGATCGTCAATTTCAGATTGATGCAGTGATTATTCGGGAGCTCGATCGTGGAGCCGCGTTTATGAACTTTGCGCCTCGCGTGATGATCGCTTTAGATGATTTAGCAAGTACCGGCCTAATCGGGTTTGGAAGTCGGGTTACCTATCGCCTATTACTTTCTGGAAGCGATGCCCAAATAAAGTCTTATCAAACATGGGCAACAGGCTTCATTGAGCAACAAAAACTTCGCGGTATCCGGATTGAGTCTTTAGAGAATGCACAGCCAGTGATGCGCAAGACCCTAGAACGCGCTGAGCGGTTTTTATCGATTGTTGCTTTGATGACCGCATTAATCTGTGCTCTTGCTATTGCTTTAGCTGCAAGACGTTACGTTCTAAAGCAAGCCGATATTAGCGCGGTCTGGAAATGCTTTGGTGCCAGTCAAGGCATGATTTTGCGTAGGCAGTTATACCTATTGGCAGCCATTGGTTTAGTGGCAAGTTTTTCTGGCGCAGCGATTGGTTGGTTTGCTCAAGAAAGTTTGATGCAGTTATTGGGGGGGTTAATCCGGGGTAATTTACCAGCCCCATCAATTTGGCCTATGGTTTGGAGCATTATTTTTGCCTTATTACTTTTATTAGGATTTGCCGGACCGCCCATGCTCACCTTAAGTCAGATATCGCCACTCCGCTTAGTGCGACGAGAGTTTGGTAAGGTGCCATTTGCCGCTCAGTCGATGGCTGCATTTGGCCTGCTTAGTTGCTTGGCATTAATTTTCTGGGCAACTCGTGATTGGAAGTTATTAATTTGGGTCACAGTTTGTTTTGGGTTAGGGGCGATAGCATTTGCAGCCTTAGCTTACTTGGGTCTTTGGAGTCTAGGTCGATTTGCCCAATCTAGTCATTTGGCTAATATTGGTTTTGCTCTTCGCTTTGCTATTAGTGCGCAGTCACGCCGTGCTGCCTTTGCCATGATTCAGGTGAGCTCACTTGCTTTGGCAATCATGGCTTTACTACTGATCTTTCTCCTGCGACAAGATTTGTTGCAGAGTTGGCAAGCAAATGTGCCGGTCGATGCGCCCAATCGTTTCTTGATCAATATTCAAAACGATCAACGGCAAACTGTTCGGCAAATGCTAGATACCGGAGGGGTGGGCCAGGTGCAGTTATACCCCATGGTACGAGGTAGACTCACACAAATCAATGGGCGCGAGGTCATGCCCGATCAGTATCAATCCGATAATGCCAAGCGATTAGTGGATCGTGAGTTCAATCTTTCCTATACATCCATTTTTCCGACGGATAATCAATTGGTATCGGGTCGTTGGTTTGGGGAAGATAGTAGGCCACAGATTTCTCTGGAAACCGGCATTGCAAAAACCTTAGGACTAAGCTTGGGCGATCAAATGAGTTTTGATATCGCTGGGCAAACGATTACTGCTCCCATCACCTCTTTACGTAAACTTGATTGGGGATCAATGCAGGTTAATTTTTTCGTGATCTTTCCGCCCGAGGCCTTAAAGAGCTTCCCGCAATCTTGGATTACGTCTTATCACCAAGCGAAGAACTTAGAATCCTTGGATATTCAGTTGGCCCAGCGATATCCAAATCTTACGATTGTGGATATTGATAACTCTTTGAGGCAAATTCAGGAAGTTTTAAATCGCTTGGCAAGCGCTCTCGGACTATTGCTTGCCTTTACCCTTTGCGCTGCCATTCTGGTGTTATTTGCGGTTTTGGGCTCAACGCAGGATGATCGCTTTCGAGATGCTGCTTTGTTAAAAGCAATGGGCACTTCCAAGCAAACATTAAGTCAATTGGTTTTTATGGAACTCGCAGCGATTGGTTTGTTATCAGGCTTGCTCGGCGGTCTTGCGGCTAGTGCTAGTACATGGGCCTTGGGTCGCTATCTCCTAGAAATTGAGTTTTACTCATTTGCGAGCGCAATTGCTCTAGGTATGGTGATTGGCTTGCTAGTGAGTTTGATTGCGGGTGCTCAGTTACAACGCAAAATACAAAGCGCAAGCACGATGGATTGCTTGCGCGCAGCATAACTAAGCCTTTGTTGGCACTTGCTCTTTTTTTGGATATCTAGGTAATTCAATCAATTTTGTACCTGCCATTCGATCGGGTAGGCCTTGACGATGTTTGCGATCGATATAAATACTGAGTGGCCATAAGAAAAGAGCCACTACAAAGAGTAGGCTGATGATTTGCCAGCCCCGCAAAGGAAAAGCGGCATGAACTGCTAAGCAGGGCAATAACCAGAGTGAGCCGTATACATAACGCCAGAACGCCTGTTTTTTTTCAGGGCGATAGCCATCTGCAGTGATTAGTTGTATGCGCCAGGTTTGCATCGCAAGAGTTTGACCATTACGGCGCCAATACCAGGTGAAGTAGAGGGCAAGTACCCCATACAGATAGAAGAAGGTGAGCCAGCTTGGGATTGCTATTCCAAAGACAATACCAATTATTAGATTGGGGACCAGGAAGGTGAAGGCAAGAACCCCCAAAAGGATTAATTGCTCGTAGAGATTACAAAAAACCCTTCGCCAAAATCGAGGTGAGGGCAGTGCTTTGAGATCGCTGGGGTTCATCCCCTCAGTTTATTTGATTGTGGGGTTTGATGAGGGGGCACTGGTATTGTTAAGTACCGGCCGAGGTTGGATCGCTGGTGAGCTAACCGCCCCTGTTTTTTTCTGAGCACGTTCTTGTTGGGCTAACTTTTGTTTCTCTTCTTCGCTTAATTGTTGATAGGCCTCCCAAGCAGCCTTTTTTTGCTCTGGCGGAAATTGCAAGCTGGATAAGTAATTATCGCGTGCCATCCGCCGATCTTTTTGGGGAAGCTTTGACCACTCCGACATACGCCCTTGAAGGCGCTCTTGATCTGCAGATGACATCGAGGGGTAGCGATCTGCCACTTTTAACCATTTCACTTTGCTATTTTGGTTGAAGGTATTCCAATCAGATTCGAGTGAGGCAAGAACAGTTTGTTGTAACGGACTTAGGTTTGGCCAATCTAACTTTGTTCCCTTTTTTCGCGAGCTACTCTCTTGAGTTTTTTGATTGACGCTTGGCTCTTGGGCTGCGGTAGCCGCAGGAAGAATCAGACAAGACACGGTCAGAACATATGCCGAGAGCGCAGCTCTTTTCATGACTAAATTTTCTCGTCTTCCGCTTTTTTCTCTTCCACCTCAGGCTTGGCAACCGTCTTCATTTTTAGATAGGCCATGTAGCCGTTATCTGCAAATGCGTTTGGCGGAACATCGTCGGTTAGAAGGGCGATATCTACTGTAGCGATATCTTTAATCCGCATATCTTCTTGCCATTCGGTAATCGCAATGAGCCCCAACACAACAACTACGAGGGGGATTAGCCATGTGCCAAATGACCAAAGAGGATAATGAGGCCTTGGCGCATTGAGGCGATGGCCTACAGTAGCCATTTGTCGATCTAGGACGAGAATGGACTCTGGTTTGGCACGACCTATTGCTAGAGTTCGTGATTGCAATAGCCGTTCTTGAACAGCGCTATCTAGCTGTTGACTTTGTGAATCCAAGAGCTTGGCAACGCGTTTGCCAAATTGGTCCTCAATGTCTGCTTTATGCATTTGGTTGTTTGTTTCCATCTTCACAGCACAATTCCTTTGGCTTTTAAGGCAGCGGCCAAGGTATGGGTGGCCCGGGAACAATGGGTTTTAACGCTTCCCTCGCTGCACCCCATGGCGAGAGCTGTTTCGGCCGTACTTAGCTCATCCCAATAACGCATGAGGAAGGCCTCTCGTTGACGAATTGGCAATTTTGTTATTTCAGCCTCTAGGATAGCCAATAACTGACTTTGTGCGAGCTTTTCCTCCCCGTCTTGGGATATTTGGGCGTCATCCCTGATTTCAAGCAGTTCTAGAGGGTCAAAGCTATCCTCGCCATCTTGACCAGAGCCCAGGGAGGAGAAAGAGGTTTCATAGGTATTGCGGACCTTTTGGCGTCTAAACCAGTCATGAATCCGATTTTGGAGAATTCGGGTGAAGATCAAAGGAAGTTCGCTAGCAGGGCGATCGGCATACTTTTCAGCCAGACTAATCATGGCATCCTGAACAATGTCTAGGGCGCTGGCATCATCCCGAACGGCATAAACAGCCTGTTTAAAGGCCTTTTTCTCAATACTGGCTAGGAAAAGGTTCAGTTCTTGGGCGGATGCCATTCTAAATCTGGGGCTTGCAGGATAGGTTAAAGGGGGACAATTTAGCTTATAAATCGATCTGAATTAAGGGCTTAGCTCGCTCATTCTAGGCTATTGCTTTACAATATAAGGCTTACCGCAAAGAAACCATCCAAGAAGTGGCTTTAATTTTCTGCGCGGCGGTGCCGTTCGAACCCGGACCATAAGTATGGGACAGAACAGCCTAAACAATTTTTTGCCGAAAATTGCAAAGGAAAAGGAAAAATGAATACAACAAGCGCTGAATTTTTAGCTAGCAAAGCTAGTCAAGCCCCAGGTGGGGTAATTTCAGAAAATAATACGCCACCCTCTGGTCCAGAAATGATTGGTGCAGAGATGCTGGTTCATGCTCTCCATGCTGAAGGCGTGGAATACGTCTGGGGCTATCCTGGCGGAGCAGTTCTCTTTATTTATGACGAGATATTCAAGCAAGATAAGTTTGAACATATTCTTGTACGCCATGAGCAAGCTGCTGTGCATGCTGCTGATGGTTATGCCCGTGCAACCGGTAAGGTTGGTGTTGCACTTGTAACCTCAGGTCCTGGAGTGACCAATGCGGTTACTGGTATTGCTACTGCATATACCGATTCGATTCCCATGGTGATCATTACCGGCAACGTGCCAACCTATGCTATTGGTGAGGATGCTTTCCAAGAAGCGGATACCGTTGGTATTACGCGTCCGATCGTAAAACATAACTTTCTAGTAAAAGACGTTAAAGATCTTGCTTTGACCTTAAAGAAGGCATTTCATATTGCGCGCACTGGCCGACCTGGCCCGGTCTTAGTGGATATTCCAAAGGATGTATCGGCAACTAAGGGCGCGTTTGTTTATCCAGACACTCTCAATATGCGTTCCTACAACCCAGTGGTTAAGGGTCATAGCGGACAAATTCGGAAAGCTGTTTCTCTGCTGCAAGAGGCGGAACGCCCGTACATTTATACCGGTGGCGGCATCATCATGGCAGAAGCTGCTCCCCAATTAAAAGAGTTTGCTGAG
The DNA here is from genome assembly GCA_002359975.1 of Polynucleobacter sp. UBA2650. Lineage (GTDB taxonomy): Bacteria > Pseudomonadota > Gammaproteobacteria > Burkholderiales > Burkholderiaceae > Polynucleobacter. Next base: position 26,891 of record DENG01000064.1, on the reverse strand, counting down.
CTGTTAGGCTACCCAGTCACCAATACATTGATGGGCTTGGGAGGATTCCCAGGTACTCACCAGCAGTTTGTTGGCATGCTCGGAATGCATGGTACCTACGAGGCCAATATGGCTATGCAGCACTGCGATGTATTGATTGCAATTGGCGCGCGTTTTGATGATCGTGTAATTGGTAACCCAGCGCACTTTGCAAGCCATCCACGCAAAATTATTCATATTGATATTGATCCGTCTGTGATCTCTAAGCGCGTCAAGGTCGATGTGCCAATCGTCGGCGACCTCAAAGAGATCTTGGCAGATATGTCCGCACAGATTCGGAGTGCACCTGCCCGAAAGAATCAAGCGAAGGTTAAAGCCTGGTGGGATCAGATTGCACAGTGGCAAACAAAAGATTGTCTTAAGTACGATCGTGAGTCACAAATTGTGAAGCCGCAGTATGTGGTTCAAAAACTTTGGGAGTTAACCAAAGGCGATGCGTATGTTTGCTCCGATGTAGGTCAGCACCAAATGTGGGCTGCCCAGTTCTATAAGTTTGATGAACCTCGTCGCTGGATTAACTCAGGTGGTCTTGGCACGATGGGTGTTGGCTTGCCCTATGCCATGGGGATTAAGAAAGCCTTCCCTGATAAAGAGGTGGTCACCATCACGGGTGAGGGTTCCATACAAATGTGTATTCAAGAACTCTCTACGCTCACGCAATACAACACGCCAATTAAGATTGTGTCCTTGAATAATCGTTACTTGGGTATGGTTCGTCAATGGCAGGAACTTACCTATAGCAAACGTTATTCCAGCTCATATATGGATTCTTTACCAGACTTTGTGAAGCTTGCGGAGGCTTATGGGCATGTCGGTATGCGGATTGAGACCAAGGCTGATGTTGAGCCAGCACTTAAAGAGGCCCTGAAACTTAAGGATAAAACTGTATTTATGGATTTCCAGATCGATCCAGAGGAAAACGTTTGGCCAATGGTGCAAGCTGGCAAGGGCATTAGTGAGATGTTGCTTGGAAGTGAGGATTTGTAATGCGCCACATTATTTCTGTATTGCTGGAGAATGAACCTGGCGCTTTATCACGGGTGGTTGGTCTTTTCTCAGCGCGCGGTTACAACATTGAGACCTTAAGCGTTGCACCTACTGAAGATCCATCACTATCGCGTATGACGATTGTGACCATTGGCTCTGATGATGTGATTGAACAAATCACAAAACATCTAAATCGCTTGGTTGAGGTTGTTAAGGTTTTTGATTTGACTGAGGGGGCGCATTTAGAGCGCGAGCTCATGATGATTAAAGTGCGTGCAGTTGGTAAAGAGCGAGAAGAGCTCAAGCGCACCGCCGATATTTTTAGAGGACGCATTATTGATGTGACCGATAAAAGTTACACCATTGAGCTGACTGGTGTGAGTAGTAAGCTCGATGCATTTATCAGCGCAATTGATCGTGCATCCATTCTTGAGACAGTGCGTTCAGGTGGATCAGGTATTGGTCGCGGTGAACGGATTCTCAAGGTTTAATTTCAATTATTCTTCGTTTAATTTAAGGAAAAAGTATGAAAGTTTTTTATGACAAGGACGCCGATCTGTCCCTGATCAAAGGTAAAAAAGTAACGATCATTGGTTACGGTTCACAGGGTCATGCGCATGCACAGAACTTGAACGACTCAGGCGTGAAGGTGACGGTTGGTTTGCGTAAAGACGGCGCCTCATGGAAAAAAGCAGCTAATGCTGGCTTGCAGGTGAAAGAGGTTGCTGAGGCTGTGAAGGATGCCGATGTGGTCATGATGCTTCTACCAGATGAGCAAATCGGTGAAGTCTATAAGAGTGAAGTGCATGGCAATATGAAGCAGGGCGCAGCCCTAGCATTTGCTCATGGCTTTAATGTGCATTATGGACAAGTGGTGCCACGGGCTGATTTGGATGTCATCATGATTGCTCCAAAGGCTCCAGGCCATACTGTACGCAGCACCTACACCCAAGGCGGCGGTGTTCCGCATCTCATCGCTGTATATCAAGATAAATCGGGTGCAGCACGTGATTTAGCACTTTCCTATGCAACTGCTAATGGTGGTGGTCGTGCTGGCGTGATTGAAACTAATTTCCGCGAAGAAACCGAAACAGATTTGTTCGGTGAGCAGGCAGTGCTTTGTGGCGGTACCGTTGAGTTAATCAAAGCAGGATACGAGACCTTAGTAGAAGCAGGCTACGCACCAGAAATGGCGTACTTTGAGTGTTTGCATGAGCTTAAGTTAATTGTTGATCTGATTTACGAAGGCGGTATCGCCAATATGAATTACTCGATCTCGAATAATGCCGAGTACGGTGAGTACGTAACGGGTCCCAAGATAGTAACGGAAGAGACAAAAAATGCGATGCGTAAAGCATTACATGATATTCAGACGGGTGAGTATGCTAAGAGCTTTATCCTTGAAAATCGGGCTGGCGCTCCAACTCTCATGTCACGTCGTCGCTTAACCGCTGACCATGAGATCGAGGTGGTAGGTGCAAAACTCCGTGCCATGATGCCTTGGATTGCAAAGAACAAATTAGTAGATCAATCCAAGAACTAATTTAGAGAAAGTAGATCAACTTATGATGTATCCACACCCCATCATCGCTAAAGAGGGATGGTTGTATTTGGTTGTGATCGGGGTGCTTGCATTTATCGTGCATCGCATTGGTGGACTCTTTTGGTCTTGGCCCCTCTGGCTATTTTTTGTCTTCACCCTCCAGTTCTTTCGAGATCCGCAACGCATTGTTCCCTTGGGTAAAGACCTGGTTATCTCTCCAGCCGATGGTAGGATCGTAGTGGTTGAGAAAGCACACGATCCTTATGCTAATCGTGAGGCGTTGAAGATTAGTGTTTTTATGAATGTATTCAATGTGCATTCCAATCGCTGTGCTGTGAGCGGCCTGATTAAACAGGTAACTTACTTTCCTGGTAAGTTCTTTAATGCCAGTATTGATAAAGCTTCGACTGAGAACGAGCGCAATGCGGTGGTGATTGATGCGAACGGCAAAATAGTAACCCTGGTTCAAATTGCTGGTTTAGTAGCGCGTCGTATTCTTTGCTACATCCACGTCAATGATCGAGTTAAGCGGGGAGAGCGTTACGGCTTTATTCGGTTTGGTTCACGGGTAGATGTTTATTTACCCTTAGAGGCAGAGCCATTGGTCAGTGTTGGTGAAAAAGTATTTGCAACGAATACTGCTTTAGCCCGCCTACCAGGCTTGGATTAATTGATGTTGCCACGCCGTAAATTTCGTCAAGATCGTCTCCGTTTTTTAAGGAGTAGAAACGTACGACGCGATGATTGGGACGGTAATGACGAGTCGCTTGATGAGGATCCCATCTCCTTGCCTGCAAGACCGCGCAGTAAAAGTATTTATTTATTGCCTAATGCATTTACGACGGCGGCACTATTCTGTGGGTTCTTTGCAATCGTAAACGCCATGAACCATCGTTTTGAGGTCGCAGCCATTGCTATTTTTGCTTCCTTGGTCTTAGACGGTATGGATGGACGCATTGCCCGCATGACCAATACGCAAAGTGCCTTTGGTGAGCAATACGACTCATTAGCTGATATGGTTTCTTTTGGAGTAGCCCCCGCCTTGGTGGCGTATGAGTGGGTCTTAAAAGATCTTGGTAAGTGGGGCTGGTTGGCTGCCTTTACGTATTGTGCTGGAGCTGCTTTACGCCTAGCCCGTTTTAATGCCAACATTGGTGTGGTCGATAAGAAATTTTTTCAGGGCCTTCCCAGCCCGGCTGCCGCTGCTTTAATTGCCGGTTTTATTTGGTTGGCCGATGACAATAAGATTCCGGTTAAGGATTCAGCAATTCCGATCGTGACCTTTTTCATCACCATCTATGCGGGACTCACGATGGTATCGAATGCACGTTTCTATAGCGGTAAGGCTTTGGATGTTCGCTACCGCGTCCCTTTTTGGGTTATGGTGTTAGTGATTCTAGGCTTTGTCCTGATATCTACAAATCCACCCCTCACCTTATTTGGTGTATTCGTGGTGTACGCCTTATCGGGTTACGTGCTGTGGCTTTGGGAGAGGGCAACAGGACGTCGAATTGGTGGGGAAACCACAGCCATCCACAAATCAGATTAAATGCGGTATAGTTAAGTCATGTTATTGAAACCAAGCGCGCTTTTACTACTTCTACTGGCACTGGGCCTTAGGCTCGGGGCGGGTCGCGCTTAGCAAAATGAATTCGTAGTTACTAGCTAACCAACCAGCCCCAGCCAAACAGCTGGGGTTTTTGTTTATGGAACTGTGCAGTTAAAGAGGAAATACTATGGGCGACAAATTAATTATTTTTGATACCACCTTGCGAGATGGTGAGCAATCACCCGGTGCATCCATGACTCGTGACGAAAAAGTGCGGATTGCACGTCAGCTTGAGCGCTTGCGCGTGGATGTGATTGAAGCTGGTTTTGCAGCGAGTTCCGAAGGTGACTTTGCAGCTATTAGCGCAGTTGCCGCCGCTGTGAAAGACTCTATTGTTTGCTCCTTAGCTCGAGCTAATGAGGCTGATATCACGCGCGCAGCCGATGCCCTAAAGCCTGCTCAAGCTAAACGGATTCATGTGTTTCTGGCAACCAGTGCCTTACATATGGAAAAGAAATTACGAATGACCCCTGATCAGGTATTCGAGCAGGCGAAGAAATCAATTCGTTTTGCTAGAAATTTGGCAGGTGATATCGAGTTTTCTCCCGAAGACGGCTATCGCTCAGATATGGATTTCTTATGCCGAGTTTTGGAGTCAGTAATCGCTGAGGGTGCAACGACCATCAATGTTCCTGATACCGTGGGCTATGCAGTTCCTGAGTTGTATGGCGAGTTCATCAAAACTTTGCGTACGCGGATACCAAACTCAGATAAGGCGATTTGGTCTGTGCATTGCCATAATGATTTAGGTATGGGGGTAGCGAATTCCTTGGCAGGAGTTCATATTGGGGGTGCCCGTCAAGTGGAGTGCACTATCAATGGTCTTGGCGAGCGTGCTGGCAATACCTCTTTGGAAGAAATTGTGATGGCAGTTCGTACCCGCAAGGATTTCTTTAAATTAGAGTTAGGCATTGATACGAAACAAATTGTGCCGGCATCTAAATTGGTTTCACAAATTACTGGTTTTGTAGTGCAGCCTAATAAAGCAGTTGTCGGTGCGAACGCATTTGCTCATGCCTCTGGGATTCATCAAGATGGTGTTTTGAAAGCACGGGATACCTACGAGATTATGCGTGCCGAGGATGTGGGTTGGGCAACCAATCGGATCGTACTTGGTAAGTTATCTGGGCGGAATGCCTTTAAGCAACGTATTCAGGAGTTAGGCATTGTCTTGGACTCCGAGAGTGAGCTTAACGATGCCTTCGCACGCTTTAAGGCATTGGCTGATCAAAAAGCAGAGATCTTTGATGAAGACATTACCTCTTTGATGTCAGATTCATCCATAACCGACCAGGGTGAGTACTTTAGTTTTGTATCCTTAAACCAACATTCTGAGACCGGTGAGAAGCCAACAGCGAAAGTCGTGTTCAAGATGGG
>DENG01000064.1:19050-21312 GCA_002359975.1 Polynucleobacter sp. UBA2650 | reverse complement strand
GAGGCGAAGAGTGGCGCCGAGTTATTGTTGTATTCCGTTAATGCGATTACATCGGGTACGGAATCGCAAGGGGAGGTCACTGTGCGTCTCTCAAAAGGCGGACGGATTGTGAATGGCGTCGGCATGGATCCAGACATCATTGCAGCGTCGGCCAAAGCCTATTTGGCGGCTTTGAACAAATTGCATGATCCCAACGCGATTAAGCTCAACGCGCAAATGGCCCCATAAATTTATAAGTTATTGATTTATATAGATTTATACAATGCCTAGCCCATGCCCTCATAAAAAGAGGGTTGGGTCTGTTAGAATGCTGAGGCTTTGATTTATAAAGCATTTTTATTAACACGGCATATCGGGTGCAAGCTCGAGTGTTCGCACGTATGGAGTATGAATATGGCAGTTGCAGACATTAATAAGGCGGAAATCGTCCAGCAAAACGCGCGTGGCGCAAACGATACGGGTAGCCCAGAAGTTCAAGTGGCTTTGTTAACCGCTCGTATCAACGAACTTACCCCCCATTTCAAGGCAAACGCAAAAGATCATCACAGCCGTCGTGGCTTGTTGAAGATGGTCTCGCGCCGCCGCCGTCTCTTGGATTACCTCAAGGGCAAAGATCTGGACCGTTATCGCGCGCTGATCGACAAACTCGGCTTACGTAAGTAACTTCCGACTGTTTTTGTCAGCATTGCAATGAAGTAGGGCTCTTGCCAAATGGGCGGGGCTTTACTTTGAGTGGTTCTAGATGACCGGCTTCTAGGGATCGTGTCATTCCAATGAACTTCTTGAGGAAGAGGTTCATTGGAATGGCATCCCAATTGGGTTTTTCTATCAATCACTCCAGTGATATCGCGGCGCTGCTTATCCGCGAAGTATTTATTTGGAGAAAACGATGTCAATATTTAATAAAGTAGTAAAAACTTTCCAATGGGGTCAGCATACTGTCACCATGGAAACTGGCGAAATTGCTCGCCAATCGAGCGGCGCTGTCATGCTCAATATGGATGACACGGTTGTCTTAGCAACCGTAGTGGGTGCAAAGACCGCTAAGGCTGGTCAAGACTTTTTCCCTTTGACCGTTGATTACATTGAGAAGACCTATTCCGCAGGAAAAATCCCAGGTGGATTCTTTCGCCGTGAAGGACGCCCATCTGAAGGCGAGACCTTAACCTCTCGCTTAATCGATCGTCCTATTCGTCCATTATTTCCAGAAGGCTTCTATAACGAAGTTCAAGTGGTTGTTCATGTAATGTCGATCAATCCAGATGTGCCCGCCGATATTCCTGCTTTGATCGCGTCCTCTGCTGCACTCGCTATTTCAGGTATCCCATTTAATGGCCCAATGGGCGCTGCTCGTGTTGGTTACCGAGATGGTCAATACTTATTGAATCCAAATCGTTCAGAGCAAACCACTAGCGAGCTAGATCTAATAGTAGCAGGCACTCAAGCAGCCGTATTGATGGTTGAGTCTGAGGCTCAGCAGTTATCTGAGTCTGTGATGTTGGGCGCCGTCGTGTATGGCCATGAGCAAGCGCAAATTGCTATTAATGCTATTCAAGAACTAGTCCGTGAGGCCGGTAAGCCAGAGTGGGATTGGAAGCCTGCTGCTAAAAATGAGGGACTGATTGCTAAATTACAAAGCTTGGCTGAAGGCCCACTGCGTGAGGCGTATCAAATTCGTCAGAAGCAAGCCCGTTCTACTAAGATCAAAGAAGTAGTTGCTAATGTGATGACCCAATTGTCTGCGGATGGTGAGGTCGACGAAGTCGAGGTAGGCAATCTTTTATTTGAGATCGAAGCGAAGATCGTTCGTAGTCAGATTTTGAATGGCGAGCCACGGATTGATGGCCGCGATACACGCACTGTTCGTCCCATTGAGATTCGGAATGGCGTATTGCCCCGCACACATGGCTCTGCACTCTTTACTCGTGGTGAGACCCAAGCGCTGGTTGTTGCTACTTTGGGTACCGCACGCGATGAGCAAATTATTGATGCACTAGAGGGTGAGTATCGTGATCGCTTTATGTTCCACTACAACATGCCTCCATTCGCAACTGGCGAGACTGGTCGCGTAGGTACGCCAAAGCGTCGTGAGATTGGTCATGGTCGTTTAGCAAAGCGTGCCTTGATTCCAGTGTTGCCGAGCTTAGAAGATTTTGCTTACAGTATTCGTTTGGTCTCAGAGATTACTGAATCCAATGGTTCGTCTTCCATGGCATCGGTATGTGGTGGTTGCTTAGCATTGATGGACGCAGGCGTGCCTGT
>DENG01000064.1:17261-19001 GCA_002359975.1 Polynucleobacter sp. UBA2650 | reverse complement strand
GATATGGACTTTAAGGTTGCTGGTACCGCAAATGGTATTACTGCCTTACAGATGGATATCAAAGTACAGGGCATTACCAAAGAAATTATGCAAGTTGCATTAGCGCAAGCTCAAGAAGGACGTTTACACATCCTTAGCAAGATGCAAGAGGCAATGGGTTCTGTGCGCACTGAGCTATCAGAGCACGCACCCCGTATGGTGAGCTTTAAGATTCATCCAGACAAGATCCGTGAGGTGATTGGTAAAGGTGGTGCAACGATTCAGGCTTTGACTAAAGAGACCGGTTGCAGCATTGACATTAAAGATGATGGCACCGTAACAATTGCCTCTACGAGCGCTGAAGGAATGGCGGAAGCAAAGTCACGCATTGAGGGCATTACCGCTGAAGCAGAAGTTGGCAAAATATACGAAGGCCCAGTTGTTAAGCTTCTCGAGTTTGGCGCATTAGTCAATATCCTCCCTGGTAAGGACGGTCTCCTGCATATCTCCGAGATCTCCAATGAGCGTGTCAAAGACGTCAAGGACCATTTGCAAGAAGGTCAGATTGTGCGAGTTAAGTTATTGGCTGCCGATGAACGCGGCCGTCTACGACTTTCCATGAAGGCGCTCTTAGCTCAAGATGGCGGTGCAAGTAATTCAGAAATGAGTGCAAGCTCCAACGAGACCACCTAAACGCAGGAGATTTGCAATGCGCGTGATGGAGATTCGGGAATTTGGTGCACCGGAGATGTTGGTCAAGGCAGAACGACCGGATCCGGTAGTACCTGCTTCAGGCTCGGGAGAGATATTAATTCGGGTGAAGGCATCAGGCATAAATCGTCCTGATGTTTTGCAACGAAAAGGGCACTATCCCGTTCCTGCTGGCGCATCCGATATTCCTGGCTTGGAGGTTGCCGGAGAAGTTATTGGTGGCGATTTAGCACACAGCGATAACAGTCTGGGTTTAAAGATAGGCGATCGGGTTTGTGCATTAGTTCAGGGTGGTGGTTATGCCGATCTTTGCATTGCACCAATCGCACAATGCTTACCTTACCCAAACGGCTTTAGTGATGTTGAGGCAGCATCACTTCCAGAAACTTTCTTTACCGTGTGGAGCAATGTCTTTCAGCGTGGCCAGCTTAGCGCTGGAGAAACTTTATTAGTTCAGGGTGGCTCAAGTGGGATTGGTGTGACCGCCATCATGCTGGCTAAGGCCATGGGTCACCGTGTTTTTGTAACGGCTGGTAGCGATGAAAAATGCGCTGCTTGTATCAAACTCGGCGCAGATGTAGCGATCAACTATAAAACTCAAGACTTTGTGGAAGAGGTTAAGAAGGTCACCAATGGCAAAGGTGTTGATGTGATTTTAGATATGGTCACAGGTACTTACTTGCAACGAGAAATTGACTGTCTTGCAGATGATGGACGTATCGTGGTGATTGCGATTATGGGTGGCTCCAAATCAGAGGTCAATACAGGTCAAATATTGCGCCGTCGTTTGACTGTTACAGGTTCAACACTAAGGCCACGCCCAGTGTCATTCAAGCGTCAGATTGCCAAAGAGCTTTATGAGCATGTATGGCCCTTGCTCAATTCGGGCGCATTAAAGCCAGTAATTTATAAAACATTTTCCCTGGAACAGGCTGCTGATGCCCATCGTTTGATGGAGTCTAGTGAGCATGTCGGGAAAATTATTCTGACTGCGTAATTCGGATCAACCATGCGCGCACTCACTGTCATCGGTAATTGGAAGATGAATGG
>DENG01000064.1:2178-17246 GCA_002359975.1 Polynucleobacter sp. UBA2650 | reverse complement strand
GTTGGCGAAGGTATGCAATGCGGTATGCCTGCGGGTCGTCGTTTTGGTGTGTGTGTTCCATTCCCTTATTTACATCAGTGCTCACAATTATTAGCAAGTAGTCAGCTTCTGCTTGGGGCTCAGGATGTATCTGCGCATGAGTCAGGTGCATATACGGGTGAGGTCAGTGCGGTAATGCTTCAAGAGATGGGTGTCCGCTTTGCAATCGTTGGTCATTCCGAACGGCGCATGCAGTACGGCGAAGCAAATGAAACGATTGCACTGAAGGCAGGAGCCGCTTTGGATCATGAGATTACACCTATTATTTGTGTAGGCGAGACTGCTGATGAACGAAATTCTGGGCGTGCGATTGAGGCCGTGAGGCGTCAAGTTGCTAGCCAAGTCAGTACCTTACAAGATCGCTTAGTTGATTGTTTAATTGCTTATGAACCTATTTGGGCTATCGGCACAGGTAAAGTTGCGAGCGCTCAAATGGCTCAAGATATGCATCGGGCTATTCGTCTACAGTTAGCAGAGTTTGATCATGACGTGGCAGCGCATATTGGGATTATTTACGGGGGTAGCGTGCGCGCAGATAATGCAACCGAGTTATTTGCAATGCCCGATATAGATGGCGGTTTAGTAGGCGGAGCATCCTTGGATGCCCAAGAATTTTTAGCAATTTGCCGAGCATAGTTTGCTTGACGAACTAACTGATTTATTTATGGAGAAATCATATGGAGTGGCTTAAAACTTTATTTGTTGTGTTGCAGGTGGTCTCAGCCTTGGCCATTATTGGTTTGGTACTAATCCAACAGGGTAAGGGCGCTGATATGGGTGCTGCTTTTGGATCTGGGTCCTCGGGAAGTGTTTTTGGTGCTTCAGGTTCTGCCAATTTTCTATCGCGCACTACCGCTGTGTTTGCTGTTATCTTTTTTGTGAGCACGCTTGGTATTACCTGGTTGGGTAGTAAAAAGCCTGTTGAGTCAGGGGTTTTATCAAACTCAACCCTGCCAGCAGTAGCGCCTGCTCAGCAGGGTAATCAATCTGTTCCAGCACCTGCAGCGGCAGGGGGTACAGAGCCAGCAAAGCCGGTCGTACCAAAGTAATTGTGACCCATTAAAAAGGGTGCAATGCAGTAGAATCGTGGGTTGTTGTAGGGCTTTTCCAAGATGCCGACGTGGTGAAATTGGTAGACACGCTATCTTGAGGGGGTAGTGGCNNGCTGTGCGAGTTCGAGTCTCGCCGTCGGCACCAATATGGATTAGTTTTGTTCGGGAATTCTTGGAGTCTTTGTCGTAAATCAAGAGTTCATTTATTGAAATCGTACATAATTTTTTTGTGTTTTTGGAATAAAACTGACGCAGGATAGAAGTTGAACCTTTCAAATTACTTCCCAGTGCTGTTGTTCATACTTGTCGGTATCGGTGTGGGATTGGCTCCTATTATTCTCGGTAAAGTTTTAGCTCCCTCCAAACCTGATTCAGAAAAAGTTTCTCCATACGAGTGCGGCTTTGAGGCCTTCGAAGATGCTCGTATGAAATTCGATGTGCGTTATTACCTCATCGCCATCCTCTTCATTTTGTTTGATCTCGAAACTGCATTTTTATTTCCCTGGGGTGTTGCCTTGAGGGATATTGGCTGGGAAGGCTACTTTGCGATGGTTGTTTTCTTGCTTGAATTCATTATTGGTTTTGTCTATATCTGGAAAAAGGGCGCCCTTGATTGGGAGTAAGCGTAGATGGCACTTGAAGGTGTTCTAAAACAAGGTTTCGTTACTACCTCGGCAGATCAGTTAATCAACTGGACCAGGACTGGCTCTTTATGGCCTATGACCTTTGGTTTGGCATGCTGTGCTGTTGAGATGATGCACGCTGGTGCATCGCGCTATGACCTAGATCGTTTTGGTGTTGTGTTTCGTCCTTCTCCACGCCAATCGGATTTAATGATTGTGGCGGGCACTCTCTGCAATAAGATGGCACCCGCTTTGCGTAAGGTTTATGATCAAATGCCTGAGCCTCGTTGGGTTCTATCCATGGGTTCTTGTGCCAATGGCGGTGGTTACTATCACTATTCGTATTCTGTGGTGCGTGGTTGCGATCGTATCGTGCCTGTCGATGTTTATGTCCCTGGTTGCCCGCCCACAGCAGAGGCACTGATCTACGGAATTATTCAGTTACAAGCCAAGATTGGTCGCACCAGCACGATTGCGCGTAAGGGTTGAGATGTCAGAGCGCTTAGAGCAACTTCGTCAACAGTTAGACCGTGCGCTTGGTGATCGTATGAAGAGTTCTGTGATCGCGCACAATGAGCTAACGATTGTGCTTGATGCCGCACACTATGCCGAAGCAGCCAAGTTGTTACGTGATGACCCCAGCCTCTCGTTTGAGCAGTTAATAGATCTATGTGGTGTTGACTACAAAGATTATGCAGATGGAGCGTGGAGTGGTCGACGATTTGCGGTCGTGAGTCACTTACTGTCTGTAAAACACAATCAACGCTTAAGGGTTAGAGTATTTGCGCCCGACGATGACTATCCATTGCTTGCATCAATGGTGCCGATCTGGAACTCTGCTAATTGGTTCGAGCGCGAGGCATTTGATTTGTTTGGCATCTTGTTTGATGGACACGATGATTTGCGTCGCATCCTTACTGATTATGGCTTTATTGGTCACCCTTTCAGAAAAGACTTCCCAGTATCAGGCACTGTAGAGATGCGCTATGACCCTGAGTTAAAGCGCGTAGTCTATCAGCCAGTTACGATCGAGCCTCGCGAGGTAACACCCCGAGTGATTCGTGAAGATCAATATGGTGGATTGAACTAATGGCTGAGATTAAGAACTACACCCTTAATTTTGGACCACAGCATCCTGCTGCTCATGGTGTATTGCGCTTGGTGCTAGAGCTTGATGGCGAAGTGATTCAGAGAGCAGATCCGCATATTGGCTTATTGCATCGCGCTACCGAGAAATTAGCCGAGACTAGAACCTGGATCCAAAACGTTCCCTATATGGATCGCTTGGATTACGTCTCAATGATGGTGAATGAGCATGCCTATGTAATGGCTATCGAGAAGTTATTGGATGTAGAAGTGCCGATTCGGGCGCAATACATTCGGGTTATGTTTGATGAGCTTACCCGACTACTTAACCATTTACTCTGGGTTGGATGTCACGGTCTTGATGTTGGTGCGATGGCAATATTCTTATATGCCTTCCGAGACCGTGAAGATATTTTTGATATGTATGAAGCAGTATCTGGTGCACGGATGCACGCTGCTTACTATCGCCCCGGCGGTGTATATCGCGATCTTCCTGAGCAGATGCCTCAGTATACGAAGTCAGCGATTCGAAGTGAGGGGGCTGTTAAGCGTTTAAATGAGAACCGTAGTGGATCTTTGTTAGATTTCATTGAAGATTTTAGTAATCGTTTTCCTGCCAATGTCGATGAGTACAACAATCTCTTAACTGATAACCGAATTTGGAAGCAGCGCTTAGTAGGTATTGGTGTTGTGACACCAGAGCGTGCATTGCAAATGGGCTTTACTGGCCCAATGCTGCGCGGTTCTGGCATCGAATGGGACTTGCGCAAGAAGCAACCCTATGAGGTCTATGACAAGCTGAACTTTGATATCCCCGTGGGTGTGAATGGCGATAGTTATGACCGCTATTTAGTTCGCATGGAGGAGATGCGTCAATCCAATCACATTATTGCCCAGTGTGTGAAATGGTTACGCGCTAATCCTGGGCCAGTCATGAGCGATAACCATAAAGTAGCCCCTCCTAATCGAGTGGACATGAAGACTAATATGGAAGAACTGATTCATCACTTCAAGCTATTCACCGAAGGTATTCATGTGCCAGCAGGTGAAGCGTATGCTGCTGTTGAGCATCCAAAGGGTGAGTTCGGTATTTATCTCATGTCGGATGGTGCCAATAAGCCATATCGCTTAAAGATTAGGGCTCCCGGCTTTGCGCATTTAGCTGCCATGGATGAGATGTCGCGCGGTCACATGATTGCTGATGCGGTCACCATTATTGGTACTCAAGACATTGTGTTTGGTGAGATTGATCGATAAATGAATGCCATGAACTCTATCTTCTCCTCCAAAACTCGCGCAGAGATGGATCGCAATATTGCTAAGTATCCGCCTGAGCAAAAACAATCAGCCGTTATGGCATGTCTGATTGCTGCTCAAGAAGAGCATGGTTGGGTATCCCCGGCCATCATCGCAGAAGTTGCCGGCATTCTGGATATGCCGACCATTGCGGTAGAAGAGGTCGCTACTTTTTATAATATGTATGAGACCAAGCCCATCGGTCAGTTCAAATTAGTAATTTGTACTAATTTGCCATGCCAACTTTCGCATGGCGAAGAAGCAGCCGATTACCTCAAGAAAAAATTAGGCATTAACTTTAATGAGACCACTTCCTGCGGTACTTTTACCCTCAAAGAGGGGGAGTGCATGGGCGCATGCGGGGACTCCCCCGTGTTACTCGTTAATAATCATCGGATGTGCAGTTTTATGAGTCACGACAAGATCGATGCTCTCCTAGACGAGCTGAAGTCTCAAGCTAAAAAGGGAGTCTCGGCATGAGTAGTTTGCACAGTCGGCATATCAAGCCCTTAATTCTGGCTGGTTTGGATGGTCAAAACTGGCGTCTCAAAGATTATGAGGCGCGTGGTGGTTATCAGCAATTAAAGCGCATCTTGAGCGAGAAGATTACCCCCGAAGCAGTCATTGCTGAAGTAAAAGCCTCATCATTGCGTGGCCGTGGCGGCGCTGGATTCCCAACCGGCTTAAAGTGGAGCTTCATGCCTAAGAACTACCAAGGCGTGAAATACTTAGTTTGCAATAGCGATGAAGGTGAGCCCGGCACATTTAAAGACCGAGACATCATGCGTTATAACCCGCATGCCCTGATCGAAGGCATGATCATTGGGGCCTATGCGATGGGTATCTCTACAGGATATAACTATATTCATGGTGAGATCTGGGAGGTGTATGAGCGGTTTGAAGAAGCTCTAGAGGAAGCACGCGCTGCTGGCTATCTTGGCCAGTCAATTATGGGGAGCGAACTTCACTTTCAATTGCATGCCGTACCCGGATTTGGTGCCTATATCTGCGGTGAGGAAACAGCTCTTCTAGAGTCTCTAGAAGGTAAAAAGGGTCAGCCACGCTTTAAGCCACCATTCCCTGCCAACTTTGGTTTGTATGGCAAACCGACCACTATTAATAACACCGAAACCTTTGCAGCAGTACCTTTTCTGTTAGCAATAGGTTCTGAGGCTTATCTCAAATTAGGTAAACCCAATAATGGCGGCACCAAGATATTCTCGGTTTCAGGGGATGTTACCTACCCTGGTAATTATGAGATTCCATTGGGCACCCCATTCGCAGAGTTACTAAAGCTCGCAGGCGGCGTTCGCAATGGTAAGCAGTTGAAGGCGGTTATTCCAGGCGGTTCATCCGCACCGGTCCTGCCTAGCAACATCATGATGGATATCACCATGGACTACGATGCAATCTCCAAGGCTGGATCGATGTTGGGTTCGGGCGCAGTCATTGTGATGGATGAGACTCGCTGTATGGTGCGCTCACTCCTGCGCCTTTCTTACTTCTATCACGAAGAGTCGTGCGGTCAGTGCACACCTTGTCGTGAGGGTACTGGCTGGCTCTGGCGTATCGTCAACCGTATTGAGCATGGCCAAGGACGCCCGGAAGATTTAGATCTTCTTAGGGACGTTGCTGGAAATATTCAGGGTCGCACCATTTGTGCCTTGGGTGATGCGGCTGCGATGCCAGTGCAAGGAATGCTCAAGCATTACATGGATGAGTTTGCGTATCACGTCGAGCATAAACGTTGCTTAGTCTCTTCTTATGCAAAGGCAGCCTAAGTAATGAGTGCGATCAATATGATTGAGATCCACGTTGATGGAAAGCCCGTTGAGGTTCCTCAGGGTTCGATGGTGATGCATGCCACCAATAAATTAGGTACCTATGTCCCCCATTTTTGCTATCACAAGAAATTATCGATCGCTGCCAATTGTAGGATGTGCTTGGTCGAAGTAGAGAAAGCACCTAAAGCACTCCCAGCCTGTGCCACTCCTGTGATGGCTGGTATGAAGGTCTACACACATTCCGCAAAAGCAGTCGAAGCACAAAAATCAGTTATGGAGTTCTTGCTCATTAACCATCCTTTGGATTGCCCGATTTGTGATCAGGGTGGTGAGTGTCAGTTACAAGATCTTGCAGTGGGTTATGGCAAGTCAAGCTCTCGCTATAAAGAAGAGAAGCGGGTCGTTTTCCACAAGAACGTGGGTCCATTGATTTCGATGGAAGAGATGTCGCGCTGTATTCATTGCACGCGGTGCGTTCGCTTTGGTCAGGAAGTGGCTGGAGTGATGGAACTAGGCATGATTAATCGTGGTGAGCATTCTGAGATCACCACCTTTGTTGGTCAGACCGTTGACTCTGAGCTATCCGGCAACATGATTGACATTTGCCCAGTAGGCGCATTAACAAGCAAACCATTCCGCTATGCCGCTCGTACCTGGGAGTTGGTGCGTAAACGCTCGCTGAGTCCACACGATTCATTGGGCGCTAACACTACCGTGCAAACCAAGGCTAATCGAGTTATGCGCGTAGTCGCTCTCGAGAATGAAGATATTAATGAATGCTGGATTAGCGATCGTGATCGGTTTGCCTACGAAGGTCTAAATAGTAATGATCGCCTAACCACGCCGATGGTCAAGCAGAATGGTCAATGGCTAGAAACCGATTGGCAATCTGCACTGGATTATGTAGTGCATTCCTTGGGAGATATTCAGGAGCAGCATGGCGCTAAGGCCTTGGCAGCATTGGCCCATCCAATCTCAAGCGTAGAAGAACTATATCTCTTGCAAAAGGTGATGCGCGGCCTTGGGGCTGATCAAGTGGAGACCCGCTTGCGTCAGATTGATACGCGCGGCGCCGCTCACGGAGCTTGGCTGGGGTTGCCAATTGCCGAGATTAATCAGCTTAAGCGTGTTTTGGTGATTGGTAGTCATTTGCGTAAAGATCAGCCATTGCTGGCTGCACGCATACGAACCGCAACCAAGCGCGGTTTACAGGTGTATCGATTAGACGCAGGGGGTAATGATTGGTTAATACCGATTACCACTCATCTTCATAGCACTCCCAGTCAGTGGATCAATCAGTTGACCGAAATTGCGAGTGCGGTTGCTAAAGCTAAATCATTAGCATTGCCAACTGGAGCACCAACTAGCGCAATATCAGCCGAGGCTCAAGTGATTGCCGATCAGCTGCTTGCTGGTTCTAAAGGGGAGAGCCCTGAAGCACAAGCCATTTTCTTGGGGTCTATGGCAATCGCTCATCCCAATGCCTCTGATCTACATGTCTTGGCAGAGTTTATTGCCACGCATACAGGTGCCCGATTAGGATTCTTAAGCGAGGGTGGTAATGCTGTTGGTGCTCAGGTAGTCGGCGCCACTCAAGGCAGTCACGGTAGCGTAGAAAGTATCTTGCACAGCAATGCGCGTGCCTACGTTTTGATGAATATTGAACCCTTGATGGATTTACCTAATCCTCAGCAAACCCGTGCGGCACTCTCTAAGGCCGATACAGTGATTGCGATGAGTGCGTATACAAGCCCTGATCTGCTTGAGTTAGCTGATGTCATTTTGCCGATTACGCCCTATACCGAGACCGTGGGCAGTTTTGTAAATCTCGCAGGGCAGGCACAAACCATTCAGCCTGCAGTTCGCCCTCTAGCCGATGCTAGACCTGCTTGGAAAGTATTGCGAGCAATTGGTAGTCTTCTTAAATTAGAAGGCTTCTTGTATAACCTACCCGAAGAGGTTTATGCGGATGCTCTTACAAAACCGCTTGCAGAGGCCCTTGATAACGGCTTTACAGCAAACGCGCAGGTTATTAACAAGACCCCTCTATCAGGATCGATCCAGAGGATTGCGGATCAAGCAATTTATACCTCTGATGCGATCGTACGTCGTGCACCATCTTTACAGCTCACACGTGATGCAAAGTCAGCCAGACAAGTTGGCCTGGGTGAGGCTTTGTTGAGTCAATTGGGCTTAAATGAGGGAGATTTGGTTACTGTAAGCCAAGCAGGTCAAACGATCGAGGCTTCTGTGGCCTTAATGCCTGGTTTGGCAAATGGCGTGGTGCGTATCTCCGTTGCAACGGAGCTCAGCTGTCAATTAGGTCCCATGTTTGGGGAAGTATCCGTTACCAAAGTGGCGGTTACTGCTTAAAGATAATCATGACAGATCTTTTAAATACCATCACGACCCAAGGCGCAGAGCTCTTTGGTCCCACATGGCCATTGGTGTGGACCTTGGTTAAGATCGTGGTGATTGTTCTGCCGATGTTTGCTGCGGTTGCATACCTCACCTTGTGGGAGCGCAAGCTAATTGGCTGGATGCATATTCGTTTAGGCCCTAATCGCGTTGGCCCCTTGGGTTTATTGCAACCAATTGCGGATGCCCTAAAGCTATTGATGAAGGAGATTATTTCTCCGGCCCGTGCAAGTCATGCTTTATACATCATTGCACCCTTGATGGTGCTCACCCCTGCGTTTGCTGCTTGGGCAGTAATGCCATTTCAGGCGGAACTTGTTCTAGCAGATGTGAATGCTGGTTTGCTCTACATCATGGCAATTACCTCGGTGGGTGTTTATGGCGTGATCTTAGCGGGCTGGGCATCAAACTCGAAGTATCCTTTCTTGGGTGCAATGCGCGCATCGGCACAAATGATCTCGTATGAGATTGCTATGGGCTTTGCACTGGTATCTGTATTAATGGTTGCAGGCTCTCTTAATTTGAGCAATATCGTTCATTCGCAAGAGGTCGGTTACTTCGCCAGCATAGGACTCAATTTCCTTTCTTGGAACTGGTTACCGCTTTTGCCAATGTTCGTGATTTACTTCATATCAGGTGTTGCTGAAACCAATCGACATCCATTTGATGTTGTGGAAGGGGAGTCGGAGATTGTTGCGGGCCATATGGTCGAGTACTCGGGTATGGCATTTGCATTGTTCTTCCTCGCTGAATACGCCAATATGATCTTGATTGCGGCTTTAGCATCAACCATGTTCTTAGGCGGTTGGTTACCGATTCTTGATGTACCGGTCTTACGCGATATCCCAGGCTTCTTCTGGTTATTTGCCAAGACCTTCTTCTTGCTTTCTTGCTTTATTTGGTTACGGGCGACTTTGCCACGTTACCGCTATGACCAAATTATGCGTCTGGGTTGGAAGGTCTTTATCCCCTTAACGGTATTTTGGGTCCTTGTGGTTGGAGCTTGGATTTTGTCCCCATGGAATATCTGGAGCTAAGCGATTATGTTTAAACGAATCTCCCAGTTCTTAGATAGCTTGATGCTAAAAGACGTGCTCACTGGTATGTCTATCACAGGCCGTTATTTGTTTAAGCCAAAGATTACTGTTCAGTACCCTGAAGAGAAGACACCCTTGTCGCCACGTTTTAGGGGTTTACATGCCTTACGTCGCTATCCGAATGGGGAAGAGCGTTGCATTGCTTGCAAACTATGCGAAGCGGTGTGTCCTGCTTTAGCTATTTCAATCGAGTCGGATCAACGAGAGGATGGTACTCGTAGAACCACGCGCTATGACATCGATTTAACCAAGTGCATCTTCTGTGGATTTTGCGAAGAGGCTTGCCCAGTCGATGCGATTGTCGAAACGAATATCTTTGAATACTTTGGTGATAAGCGGGGCGATTTGTATTTCACGAAAGAGATGTTGCTGGCGGTTGGCGACGAGTATGAAAAGCAAATTGCAGCAAACCGTGAGGCCGACGCACCATATCGATAATTGATTTATGAACTTTGATCCATCCACTCTCTTCGCAGTGTTCTTCTACGCCTTTGCTGGCCTGTTAGTTATTTCTGCATTGCGCGTAGTGACCGTCTCAAACCCAGTACATGCTGCCTTATTCCTGGTCTTGGCCTTCTTTAGCGCATCAGGTATTTGGATGCTTCTTAAGGCTGAGTTTCTTAGCTTAATTCTGATCTTGGTTTACGTGGGTGCCGTGATGGTGCTATTTTTGTTTGTGGTGATGATGCTCGATCTTGATTTAGCCCATCTACGCCGTGATTTCAAGAAATACCTCCCCTTAGCAATGCTCATTGGGGTGGTCATCATCTTGGAGTTATCGATTGTTCTAATCCGCGGATTTATTGGTACCAGTTCGCCAGTCAATATCCTGCCAGAAGTGGTCTCTGCTAACAATACCCAGGCCTTGGGATATCTAATGTTTACAGACTATCTGTACGCCTTTGAAATCGCCGGAATCATTCTCTTGGTGGCGATTATTGCTGCGGTGGCATTGACCTTGCGTAAGCGCAAGGACGTTAAGGGACAAAACATTGCGGAGCAGGTGGCCGTTAAGGCAAAAGATCGGATGCGGATTGTATCCATGGATTCGAGTAATGAGGCTAAGCAGGATCGAAAGTCTAAATCGTCTGAGACTGAGAGTAAATCATGACCATCACGCTTGCCCACTATCTTGTCCTTGGTGCCATCCTCTTTGCAATTAGCGTAGTTGGTATCTTTTTAAATCGTCGTAATGTGATTATTTTGTTGATGGCTATTGAGCTAATGCTATTGGCCGTCAATATGAACTTTGTAGCTTTCTCCCATTATTTGGGCGATATGGCAGGACAAGTGTTTGTATTCTTCATTT
Source organism: Polynucleobacter sp. UBA2650 (assembly GCA_002359975.1). Taxonomy (GTDB): domain Bacteria; phylum Pseudomonadota; class Gammaproteobacteria; order Burkholderiales; family Burkholderiaceae; genus Polynucleobacter. The sequence goes on along the minus strand of DENG01000064.1, from coordinate 6,542 downwards.
TGACCGTCGCTGCTGCAGAAGCCGCAATTGGTTTAGCAATCCTGGTGGTTCTGTTTCGTAAAGTGGACACCATTAATGCCGAAGACTTGGATCATCTCAAAGGCTAATCCGTATGGCATCCTCCTTAACTACAGCCCATCTCTGCGCAATACCGCTAGCCCCACTGGTCGGTTCTGCCATGGCTGGTTTATTAGGAACTCGATTCTTAGGTAATCGAATTGGACAGATTGCAACCCAGTCCTTAACCATATTAGGCGTTGCAATTTCCTTAATACTTTCGTGCTGGGTCTTGGTTGAAGTAAATAATGGCTACTATTTTGATGGTAGCGTTTATACCTGGATGAAATTAGGCGAGCTCAGTTTTGATATTGGGTTCTTAATCGATCCTCTAACGGCTGTGATGATGGTTGTCGTGACCTTTGTATCTCTTATGGTGCATATCTACACCATCGGCTATATGAAAGGCGAGGAGGGCTATAACCGCTTCTTTGCTTATATTTCCCTGTTCACCTTTGCCATGCTGATGCTGGTGATGAGCAACAATATGTTGCAGCTGTTCTTCGGCTGGGAAGCGGTAGGCGTAGTCTCTTACCTCTTGATTGGTTTTTATTACGACCGACCCACTGCGATCTTTGCCAATATGAAAGCTTTCTTGGTGAACCGGGTTGGTGACTTTGGCTTCATATTAGGGATTGGTTTGTTATTGGCCGCTACTGGCTCTATGAACTATGCCGATATCTTTGCCCAAAATACTGTGATGGCTGCTCAAACAGTGCCAGGTACGAGCTGGAACTTGATAACAGTTGCCTGTATCTGTTTATTTATTGGTGCAATGGGCAAGTCAGCCCAGTTCCCGCTCCATGTGTGGTTACCAGATTCCATGGAAGGCCCAACCCCGATCTCTGCATTGATTCATGCTGCGACCATGGTGACCGCTGGCATCTTTATGGTTAGCAGAATGTCACCTCTCTTTGAGCTATCGGATGTTGCCTTGAGTTTCATTTTGGTCATCGGCTCGATTACTGCACTCTTTATGGGCTTTTTAGGAATCGTGCAGACCGATATTAAGAGGGTGGTGGCATATTCCACACTCTCACAATTAGGTTATATGACCGTTGCTCTCGGAGTATCTGCTTATCCAATCGCCATATTCCATTTAATGACCCATGCATTCTTTAAAGCCTTATTGTTCTTAGGTGCTGGTAGCGTCATTATTGGCATGCATCATGAGCAAGATATGCGTAAGATGGGCGGTTTATGGAAGCATATGCCGATTAGCTGCTTGATGATGCTATTAGGATCGTTAGCACTGATTGGTACACCATTCTTCTCCGGTTTTTACTCTAAAGACTCGATTATTGAAGCGGTCGCCGCTAGTACTATTCCTGGCTCAGGCTTTGCTTACTTTGCGGTCATGCTGAGTGTCTTTGTGACCGCTTTGTACTCCTTCCGCTTGTACTTCTATGTGTTTCATGGCAAAGAGCGATTTGGTCACGATGACCATAACCATGGCCATGATGAACACCATGGGCTTGCACCGGGACAGAAACCTCATGAGTCTCCTTGGGTAGTTACTCTACCTCTCATCGCATTAGCGATCCCATCGGTCATTATTGGTTACTACACCATTGATCCTATGCTCTTTGGTAAGTTCTTTGGGGATGCAATTTTTGTGGATGCGGTAAAGCATCCGGCGATGGCGACCCTGGCATCCCATTTTCATGGACCAGTGGCGATGGCCTTGCATGGATTTACGACCCCCGTATTTTTACTCTTGGCGCTCGGAGTGCTTGTGGCTGCTATCTGTTATTTATGGGTTCCTTTACTCCCCGAGAAGATTGCCAAAGTCTTTGCTCCTCTTAAGAAAATTTTGGATAACAAGTACTACTTAGATGATCTTAATCAATGGATATTTGCCAAGGGCGCACTCTTGATCGGTGGTGGTTTATGGAAGCAGGGTGATCAACGGGTCATTGATGGTTGGGTGGTTAACGGTAGTGCACATTTAGTTGGTAAGTTCTCGGGCGTGATTCGGCAATTGCAATCGGGTTATTTATATCACTACGCCTTTGCCATGATATTGGGCTTAGTTAGCTTGTTAGCCTGGATTTTGTATACCCACATTTATATCGCTTATTAAGTAAAGCCTTCACCATGATTCTTTCTTACGCCATTTGGATCCCGATTGTTTTTGGTCTGATCATCTTGATCTATGGCTCAGAGCGTCCATCGGCTGGCGTCCGTNNGTCCGTTATCTTGCTTTATTTGGCGCTATTCTTGGATTCATCGCTACATTGCCACTGATTACTAATTTTGATCTAGCAAATCCAGGCATGCAATTTGTGGAGAAGTTCAGTTGGATTCCCCGCTACGACATTAATTACTCTTTGGGAGTTGACGGTATCTCGGTTTGGTTTGTAGTTCTGACCGCCTTCATTAATATTTTTGTGGTGATTGCGGCTTGGGAGGTGATTACTGAGAAGGTATCGCAGTATTACGCCGCCTTCATGATCCTTTCGGGTTTGATGATCGGTGTGTTCTCTGCGCTTGATGGTTTACTCTTCTACATATTCTTCGAGGCTACTCTAATCCCGATGTACATCATCATCGGTGTGTGGGGTGGTAAAAATCGTATCTATGCGGCATTCAAGTTCTTCTTGTATACCTTGCTGGGATCATTACTCGCCTTAATAGCATTGCTTTATTTGTACAACCTTAGCAATACCTTTGACATATTAGCTTGGCATCACACGAAACTCGATATTGTTGAGCAGGTCTTGCTCTTCATTGCCTTCTTCATGGCCTTCGCGGTTAAGGTTCCCATGTGGCCGCTACATACTTGGTTGCCTGATGTGCACGTGGAGGCGCCTACTGGTGGCTCCGTGGTCTTGGCAGCCATTATGTTGAAGCTAGGTGCGTATGGATTTTTGCGTTTCTCCTTGCCGATAGCGCCAGATGCAAGTCAGTATCTTGCCCCTTTCATAATTTTCTTATCCTTGGTGGCGGTCATTTATGTTGGCTTAGTTGCCTTAGTCCAGCAGGACATGAAAAAACTCGTGGCCTATTCATCGATCGCACATATGGGTTTTGTGACCTTGGGCTTTTTTATCTTTAGTCCTTTGGGTATCGAGGGCGGTATTGTTCAGATGATCTCTCATGGTTTTGTTTCGGGTGCGATGTTCTTGGCTATTGGCGTTCTCTACGATCGTATGCATACACGCCAGATTGCGGATTATGGTGGCGTGGTTCACCGGATGCCTAAGTTCTCCGCTTTCATGGTATTGATGGCGATGGCCAACTGTGGCTTACCAGCAACCTCTGGATTTGTGGGGGAGTTTATGGTGATCCTGGCCGCTGTCGATTATGACTTCATGATTGGACTCTTATCGGCCACTGCCTTGATCCTGGGTGCGGCATATTCCCTATGGATGGTTAAGCGCGTTATCTTTGGCGCCATTACCAATCCTCAGGTTGATGGCTTGGTGGACCTAAATAATCGTGAGTTTATGATGTTCATTGTTTTGTCGATCTGCGTGATCGGTATGGGCGTCTATCCAAAACCATTCACCGACATTATTCATCCAGCAGTGATGCAACTGCTTGAGCATGTCGCTATTAGCAAACTCTGAGTAAAGTACATTTATGGACTCCTTTGACCTTATCGCGATTGCTCCAGAGCTCGTCTTAATTACGATCAGCTGCTTATTGTTGGTCAGTAGTGCGTTTGTTAAAGAAGCGAAGGGCGGTCCTGAGCAGGATGTATTTCATGCTCCTAGAGCCGCATCCTATGTGTACTCGGTGGCTTGCCTTCTCTTAATTGGTTTGGGTGCCGCATTCATTACACGGATCGCTGATCTTCCTTACCTTGCAATGGCTGGATTGTTCCAGTCCGATGCAATTGCTAATTTGTTAAAGGCTGGATCTTGCTTTGCCTTACTCCTCAGCCTTATTTACTCCAAGCAATATTTGATTGATCGGGGCCTGTTTAGACCGGACTTCATTGTGCTAACCCTATTTGCTTTGTTAGGACAGCTGGTCTTAATCTCTGCAGCAAATCTTCTTACCTTATACCTTGGCTTAGAGTTAATGGCGCTGTCCACCTATGGATTAGTGGCGATGCGCCACTCCAGCGGCCTCTCTTCTGAAGCTGCTATTAAGTATTTTGTCTTGGGAGCATTAGCATCTGGATTCTTGCTCTACGGCATGTCAATGATCTATGGTGTAACCGGGTCACTGGATTTACTAGAGATCCTACGACTCCTGCTCGACCCCAGAATTAATCACTTAGTGATGGCATTTGGCCTGGTCTTCATTGTGGCTGGCTTAGCCTTTAAGTTTGGGGTAGTGCCATTCCATATGTGGGT
>DENG01000064.1:0-2163 GCA_002359975.1 Polynucleobacter sp. UBA2650 | reverse complement strand
CTGATTGCCGGAGCCCCAAAGCTGGCCGCGTTTGCCTTGCTATTCCGCTTGCTCATTAATACCTTATTGCCCTTGATTTCAGATTGGCAGCCGATGCTAATGATCTTGGCAGTACTATCTCTAGTACTCGGCAATGTCACAGCCATTGCGCAAACCAACCTTAAACGGATGTTGGCATACTCAGCAATTGCCCAAATGGGTTTTGTATTACTGGGTATGTTGTCAGTCTTTGATGATCATGCATACAGTGCTTCGATGTTCTATGCCATTACCTATGTGATTACTACCTTGGGTACCTTCGGCTTCCTGATGGTTCTCTCGCGCAAGGGCTATGACTGTGAGACCTTGGAGGGGTTGAAGGGTCTCAACCGTAAGCATCCTTGGTATGCATTTATTGGGCTCGTCATGATGTTCTCATTAGCCGGGATTCCGCCGACAGTTGGATTTGCAGCCAAACTCTCTGTATTAGAAGCTTTGGTGGATGCAGATTTCATCGTGTTGGCTGTGATCGCAGTGATTGCTTCCTTAATCGGTGCCTTCTACTATTTGCGCGTTGTTAAGGTCATGTATTTTGATGAGCCGGTGCATGAGCAGTCTGTGAATGGCACCAGTTTTGCGAAGGGTATTCTTGGCATTAACGGTTTAATGATCCTTATTCTCGGAATATTCCCTGCTGGACTCATGAGCTTGTGCTTGAATGCGATGCGCAGCACTCTCATTGGTTCTTAAATAGAGAGTAGAGCGTGAGCGAGAAATCCTTCCAAGACCTCGCCCACGACGACGATCATCTCGTCGAAAAAAGGATATCCGGGGAAGGGGTCTACGATGGCATCTTCCTCAAAATGAAGCGCGATACCGTCTCTTTACCAGATGGGCAGCATGCCCTACGCGAGTACCTAGAGCACCCTGGAGCGGTTGCTATTCTGGCTGTATTAGATGATGGCCGTATTTTATTGGAGCGCCAATACCGCTATCCAATCTCTCAGGCTGTGATCGAGATCCCTGCCGGTAAGTTAAATGTCGGCGAAGATCCGCTCTTGTGTGCTCAGCGGGAGCTTCAAGAGGAGACCGGCTATACCGCCAAGCGCTGGAGCAAGATTAGGCGTATTCATCCAGTGATTTCGTATTCAACCGAGTTCATTGATATCTATTTGGCTGAGAGCTTAATCCCAGGTCCGGCACGACTTGATGAGGAAGAGTTTTTGGACGTCTTTGCAGCGCCCTTAGAAGAGCTCTTGGAGTGGGTAGAATCTGGCAAGATTACGGATGTAAAAACTATCATCTCGACTTACTGGTTAGAGCGTCGCCGACGCGCCTCATCAAACTCCTAAGCCATAAAGCATTAAACTGGCAATATCTACAAAAATACTCTTTCTCTCTTGAATTCAGGCCAGAGGCCCCCATCTATTACCCATGAAAGTTTATAACTTAGCTTGCGCTCATGAGCATCACTTTGAGGGCTGGTTTGTGTCTGAAGACGATTTCCTGAGCCAGCAGTCGGGTGGAGGCTTAGGCTGCCCCATTTGCGATAACGCTGAGGTGCGACGCTTACCATCGGCACCGCATATTGGTGGCAGAGCTAGTCCGGAGCAATTGCAGCCCGCCTCGGTGACAACAGAGCCTGCGCAAACGATTGCTTTATCCAATGCTGATCATGGCCAATTGGAGAAGCAGATCCAAGCAACCTTTATGAAGGCCATGCGTGATCTAGTCAATAAATCAGAGGATGTGGGCTCATCATTCGCAGAAGAAGCCAGAAAGATACATTACAAGGAAACTCCTGAGCGGAGTATTCGGGGGCAGACCAGTGCGGATGAGGTAAGTGCCTTGCGTGAGGAGGGGATTGATGTACTAGCCCTCCCAGAAATGCCGCTCCTCAAAAATACTTTGCAATAATTACTTCCTCTCTATTTATTGACTAGGAAGGCTCGATGGAAGAGCTTAGTTTTTGGGTTGGTATCGTTGCCTCGGCAGCCTTTGCAATTACGGGTGTTCTTGCTATTTCGGAGCGGGGCGTTGATCTCTTTGGGGTTCTGGTCTTAGGAATCATCACAGTGCCATTTTTAACGTGTAAGTCATTGAAATATATACACATTCCAGCAGCCACGAATTCTTCTAAGGCGTAGGTCGCACGTTCGAATCGTGCTGGGCAGGCCAAATACT
>DENG01000017.1:237-5492 GCA_002359975.1 Polynucleobacter sp. UBA2650 | reverse complement strand
ATCTGCATCACACCATAACTTACCACCGGTAGCCCAATCTTCTTTTTTGACATCCGTGATGATGATGTCAACAGAGCCTGCTGAACAGCCCAAGGTTTCACAAGTTACACGAGTGACCTCAGCAACAAATTGACGTTTTTGTTCAACGGTACGACCTTCAAACAATTGCACATTTAAGGTTGGCATATCTATTCCTTTCGTAATGTTTGGTATTAATCTTTATAGCTCTCATCAAATCGATCGAGCATGCGTAATAAGGCAGGCCACTCGAGGTTACCTTCTTCGGCCCCATTGTCATGTAACTCATCAGCTGCTTTCTGAATCACACTTTGTTTGGGTGTGTATAAATCTGTGGAACTAAGTGCTGCTATTTGGATTTCACAGGCCTTAATCAGGGTTGCCATGACCACATAGGCTTCACCGATTGTTCTGCCCAGTGTCAGGGTGCCATGGTTTCGTAAGAGCATTGCAGGGTGCTGTCCCAAAGACTCGGTTAAGCGTTTTCCTTCTGTCTCAGTCAGAGCAACACCTTCGTAGTCATGGTATGCAATATGTCCCATAAAACGCATAGCGTGTTGTGACAAAGGGAGTAGGCCCTTGCTTTGTGCAGATACGGCAATCCCCGCAGTATTGTGAAGATGCATTACGCAGTGTGCATCTGGTCTTGCACGATGCACTGCCCCATGAATTGCAAAGCCGGTAGGGTTTACTTTGTATAGAGAGTCGGAGTCGACAATCTCACCCCGTGTGTTGACCTTCACTAAATTGGATGCAGTAATTTCATCAAACTGGTAGCCGAATGGATTAATCAGGTAGTGATTAGGTTCGCCAGGAACGCTGGCTGAGATGTGCGTATAAATCAAATCATCCCAGCCCTCAAAGGCGCAAAGTCGATAGCAGGCAGCTAAATCAATCCGGGTTTGCCACTCTTCTGAGTTCACGAGTTACTCATTATGGGTATCCGATTTACTCGGAAATTTATTCGAGGCATAGCGGATCAAGGCATTGGCAAGAGCTAATACAAAAATGGTGATACCCATGAGCAGAATGCCCATATCTGCCTCATGCTTTGTTCCGACTAAATCAATAATCAGGCGAGTAACCGCTGTGATAGCGATGTAGATCAAAAACCTAACCGGCATATGGTTGGTCTTGAAATAAATGCCTACCATCGCACCGATTTCTAGATAAATAAAGAGTAGGAGTAGGTCTTGAACGGATGCATAAGGTTTTTGCATCATTTCAGCAAAACTCATGCCGGCGGCCCAAACTGTAGCTGCGCCAATACCAAAAAGGGCTATCCGGTGGAATAAAGAAACAAAGAGATTACCGGTAGGGATTAGCCAGGATTCGATCCGGTGCTCAATGTTTTTAATGTCTTTTGGGTTACTTTCACTCATGGCTTTCCCTTTGTTCGGTTATTTTTTAGGTTCATATGCCTTATATTTAACCCTAAATTAACGACAAGCAGTTAATTGTTACTAAGAGGAGCAAGGTATGTCTCGTAATTACCCCTTTTCAGCCATTGTTGGTCAAGAGGATATGAAGTTAGCCATTCTAGTTGCCGCCCTCGATCCAAGTGTCGGTGGTGTCTTGGTGATGGGGGATCGTGGCACGGGTAAGTCAACTGCGGTTCGAGGCCTTGCTGCCTTGTTGCCCAACATGACTGTTGTTCAAAACTGTCCCTATGGATGTGATCCAAAGGCTATGGCAGGTGCTTGTGTAATTTGCGATACGCAGTCCAATTCCAAAACAAAAGTAAAAACCGAAGTACGCCCTGTACCCGTGGTGGACTTACCTTTAGGCGCAACCGAAGATCGCGTGCTTGGCGCCTTAGATATTGAGAAAGCCTTGACCTTGGGCGAAAAAGCCTTTGAGCCTGGCCTATTAGCAAGAGCGCATCGTGGATTTTTATACATCGATGAAGTGAACCTACTAGATGACCACTTGGTTGATCTTTTGATTGATGTGGCTGCTTCCGGACAGAATGTGGTTGAGCGTGAGGGTTTAAGTGTGCGCCATCCAGCGCGATTTGTTCTGGTTGGTAGCGGTAATCCGGAAGAGGGCGAGTTACGTCCACAATTACTTGACCGCTTTGGTTTGGCTGTTGAGGTAAAGACACCCGGTGATATGGCAGGACGTGTGGAGATCATTAAGCGGCGCGATCAGTTTGAACGTAATCCTGAGGCCTTCTTAGCAGTGTGGGAGAAAGAAGAAGAAAAGATCCGCGGACAAATGACCGCTGCCCGAAAAAAATTACCTACTGTGAAAGCTGACGATAAGTTGCTGGAAGATGCTACTAAATTGTGCGCTCATCTTGGTACCGATGGCTTACGTGGCGAGCTCACCTTATTACGCGCCTCCCGCGCTGTAGCAGCATTAGAAGGTAAAAATAAAGTAAGCCGCGAGCATCTCAAACGAATTGCAGTACCTGCATTACAGCATCGCTTACGCCGAAATCCACTTGATGAGTCTAGTTCAGCTACCCGTGTTCAGCGCGCTCTCGATGAGTTGTTTGCTTAATTCATGACTGAACACTGGTTGGCTTATCTGCAGATTGCACAACTGCTTGTGCTGGCCCCGCATCACTTTGGTGGGGTGCTTGTACGCTCACGTTCGGGCCCGGTGCGTGATCGTTGGTTAGTGGCCCTTGAACAAATGGCTAAACAGAATGGCTTATCGGTACCTTTGCGCAAGATTCCGAATGCAATTACGGATGAGAACTTACTCGGTGGTCTTGATATTGAATCCACCCTTAAACAAGGTAAACCGGTCTTGCGGGAAGGAGTATTGGCTAAGTGTGATCAAGGTATTGTGGTTTTGCCGATGGCCGAGCGCCTCGAGATAGGCATTGCCGCCCGGATCGCAAGTGCATTAGATCATGGGGCAATACAGTTAGAGCGTGATGGCCAGAGTAAAACCATGGTGTGTCGTATTGGTGTGATTGTGCTCGACGAAAGTATTGAAGACGATGAGCACGTCAACCCAAAATTAATGGAGCGTTGCGCCTTTCACATTGATCTAGATGGGTTTGCTTGGCAATCCCTGCCGGATGAAGAGGTGGATAAAGAGTTTAGTGATTTTGATCCAAGTCGAGTGCAGACTCGTCTCGCTGAGATTGAGCTCGAGGATGATCAAATTGATGCGCTTGTGGGGATCGCAATTCAATTAGGAATCGCATCCATTCGTGCAGTGCAATTTACAGTGCGGACCGCACGCTACTTAGCTGCGCTCGACCCCTTGTGGGAAGGAGTAATACCAAGTAGGGACCATATAGAGCGCGCAGTGAGTATGGTTCTTATTCCTCGCGCAACGCAACTGCCCGAGCAGACCCCTGAGGAGCAGGCGAATGAGGAGACTCCGCCACCCGAGGTTGATGATACTCAATCTGAAGAATCAAATGCGCCACAAACCCCCGATGAAGAGGTGCTTGAAGATCAAATATTAGACGCTGCACGCGCTAGCATTCCAGCTGACCTTTTGGCCCGCTTGGCACAAATTGCGATGGCTAGACAGAAAAATAGTTCTGCAGGTAAGGCAGGCGTTAGTCAGATGAGTAGTAAACGTGGCCGCCCAATGGGTTCTATGGCAGGAATACCTAGCGCTAGAGGCACACTAAGTCTGATTGATACTCTGCGTGCCGCAGTTCCATGGCAAGCCATGCGGCGTCGCGAGACGGCGAACAAAAATCAGATTGGCCGCCCATGTGTGCTCATTCAAAAAGATGATTTCCGTATTAAACGCTATCGTGAGCGCACGCAAACCTTAACAACTTTTGTAGTGGATGCATCAGGCTCATCGGCAATGAACCGTTTAGCCGAAGCCAAGGGTGCAGTTGAGCTTCTTTTAGCAGAGTGTTATGTGCGGCGCGATCAAGTAGCATTGATTGCGTTTCGAGGAAGTGAGGCTGAGCTGTTACTGAGCCCTACACGTTCACTGGTCAGAGCAAAACGATCTTTGGCAAGTTTGCCTGGAGGAGGAGGCACTCCTTTAGCGCGTGCAATTGATTCGGCATATCAACTGGCTAAAGCGTCTCTTAAAAAAGGGATGACACCAACGTTGGTGTTCTTAACGGATGGTCGTGCCAATATTGCGCGTGATGGCACTCCAGGTAGAGCACAAGCGCAGATCGATGCAGAGCAATCGGCTCGTATGGCAGCGCAAGTCAAGGTACGTAGCTTATGGATCGATACTTCTCCGCAGGCACGCGAGGAAGGTCAACACATTGCTCATTTGATTGGATCCTATTATTTACCTTTGCCCCATGCGGGTGCGCAAGAACTCTCGCAGGCAGTAATTCAGGTATTACATCAGTAACGAATCGGTTATTTTTTTAGAGTACGCAGTTCACTCAAGATCAAATCTGCACTCTTTTCAGTTTCTACTTCGTGCATGATGTGACCACCCTGCCAATGAATCACGGTTGATTTTGCAAAATACTGTTGGATGATTTTCTGTAAACCTATTTCAGGAACCCATTGATCACTTTCACCAATGACCCAAATGAGTTTGCTAGGTAGATTTGAGCTGGCACTAAGCACCTGACTGATATTGGCTGAAGCCATAAAGTTCATTGCGCCACGAACGTGATCAGGAGAGGTAAATAAACGGCGGTAGTAATTGCGATTGGTCTCGGGCAAATTGGTATTTGTAGAGTCCAGCAAGCGATCGGTCATACCACTCATGGGCGCAATCTTGGCCAAAATCGACGCCAGTGTGGCTGATTTTGTAACTGGGCCTAACATCGGACCAAAAAATTGGGTGTAGCTGGGCGGCGGCGGGATGAGCGATGGATTAAAACCAATAATGATTTGTGGTTTTACCTTGGCTTGAACGGCAAATGCCAGCGCGAGCGGCGCACCTGCAGAATGGCCGACCACCATGGTTGGCCAAGGAAGTTTTAGCTCTTGAACCAGACCAATCAAACTGCGGGCAATTTCTTCGAGCTTCAAGCTATCAATAGGAGCTCCTAGAGTAAAGGCGTGCCCTGGTAAATCAAGGTTCAAAATCTGTGCCTCTTTATTGAGGATGGGCGTTAGCTCTGCCCAGGAATGCGTTGATGAGCCAGTGCCATGCAACAACAAAATCAGCGGTCCCTTACCAGAGATTTGGACATGCCAAGCTAGCCCAGCCACCTCGACTGAGCGACTGATCTGACGATTTGGCCAGTCATAGGGAACGCGATTCATAGTGTTCATTAAGGGTTTTCCCCTAGTTAAAGTGCATTGACCCAAGTAGATCGGGTGTCTATATTC
>DENG01000017.1:0-149 GCA_002359975.1 Polynucleobacter sp. UBA2650 | reverse complement strand
GTCAACCACACCAGAAAGTAAGTCATGAGTCTAAAAAGTGCTCCAACTCACGAGATGCTAAAGCGGATTGAGAAAGGCTTGCATCAGGCTTTGGCGATAGCCGAGTCTAAGACAGCCCCACAAAATTTACAAAAAGCCTTGCACCATTC
>DENG01000104.1:1491-3270 GCA_002359975.1 Polynucleobacter sp. UBA2650 | reverse complement strand
GATACCCGAATGACTAAATCTTGTTGGGCCTGTAAAAACTGTAAATCAGAAATCTTGCTGTTTAGATCACCTTGTTTATAGATTTGCATGCCCGCTAGATTAAAGACGGGTTGAGTCAAAGTTACGGTGTAGCTCTTTTGATCAAAAATGCGGTTAGTACCTTCACCGTGCTGAAAAAAACGGGTCCCTGTTGGATTGGCAGATACTTGCGGTAAGAGTACCGATAAGCCTTGCCAAAATAGTTCTTTGCGAGCAGTAAGATTAAAGCGAGCACTATTAATTACCGGGTCATTAAAAGCAGCTTCTTGGTATAGACTAATCAAATCCATAACACGACCATCTTTGAGTCGATCGCTCTTTCCATCTACCAAATTTGAGTTCACCGGTAATGCCGGAATTGCAACTTGTGGGGGAATCTCTAGTTTGATCAAGTCTTGGGGGCTAAGTGTTTTTGGGAGAATAGAGTTATTCGCTGGCGTCACGGTTACGGAGCCCTGCGAGCCCATTATGTTGGGTGACCCCTGACTTTGGCCATAGCTAATGGAACAGGGGAGCAAGCCCATTACAAGAAGCAAAAAAGCAGTTGAAATAAAAGGCTTATTCATACACATGATTTGAAGTTTAAGCCCAAAATGGTTTATTAATAGGTTTGGCTAACGAAGGCTTTAGTATTGATACCCATGGACCCGTTACTATTATTTAAAGCCCTCATTTTAGGAGTAGTTGAGGGCCTCACTGAATTTTTGCCCATTTCTAGCACTGGCCATTTGATCTTGGTGGGGGACCTACTAAACTTTAATGACGAACGTGGTAAAGCCTTTGAAATCATTATTCAGTTCGGAGCTATTTTGGCAGTGTGTTGGGAGTATCGCCAGCGCCTTCTGAAAGTGACTAGTACCTTATGGACTAGTAAACAATCTCAAAAATTTGTATTGCATGTCGTCATTGCCTGTGTTCCGGCGATGGGTTTGGGGCTTCTGTTTGGTAAATACATTAAGGCATACTTATTTTCACCAGTGCCAGTAGCCAGCGCTTTTATCGTAGGGGCATTCATTATTTTTTGGGCTGAGTATCGGCAAACCCGATCTAGTAACATGAAGAAGATCAATAGCGTTGATGAGCTTACCCCTAGGGATGCTCTCAAGATTGGCCTGGCTCAGTGTGCTGCATTGATACCTGGAACTTCTCGTTCGGGGGCAACGATTATTGGCGGGATGCTGTTTGGCCTACCCCGAGCTGTAGCAACTGAGTTCTCATTCTTTTTGGCGATCCCAGTCATTGGCGGAGCAACCGCTTATGAGTTATTGAAAATCGCTAATTCAAGTCATTCGATTGGATTTGGAGACTTTGCACCAGCATTGCTTGTGGGCTTTGTAGCTGCTTTTATATCGGCCTTTATATGCGTACGCTGGCTGATCCATTATGTTGCACATCACAACTTTATTCCATTTGCTTGGTATCGCATTATCTTTGGTGCAATTGTCCTATTCACTTCCTATACTGGTCTAGTCGCCTGGTCTAATTAGCCTCAAAATCTAGAATAAACACTATGAACTTATCGATTGATGCTATTCAGGCTAATATTCAATTAGCTTTGGCCCCAGTATTTCTATTAACAGCGGTGGCTACTCTGGTCACGGCTATCACGGCACGCTTAGCCCGTAATGTCGATCGGATGCGTTTTATTCAGAATGAGTTATATAGTAATCATGAGTTAAACGACAAATTACGACTGCATTATGAAAAAGAAATCATAGAGTTCAAAACACGCGGACGCTT
>DENG01000104.1:0-1432 GCA_002359975.1 Polynucleobacter sp. UBA2650 | reverse complement strand
TTTTTCTTGCAAACAGGCGCCGCACGTATAGTAGAGGTGGGCTATGTCGTCATAACCTTTGTAGCTGGTTTGGTATCGTTTGTTATAGCTCTCGCGCTGATATTGGTGGAGGTTGTATTTGCGTATCGCTCGACAAGCTGGGATTTGCCTACGATTGATAAATCCAATAAAACCCGTATGTATTAAAAATACAAAAAAATTTATTAATCATTAAAACAACGTATTTTCAGAAGAGAGAGATCAGTATGTCCTTTAATCAGAACAAAATCCTTATCACTGGCGGCGCAGGTTTTCTGGGTTCACACTTAACCGAGAAATTATTATCACAAGGCAATGATGTTTTGGTTGTTGATAATTTTTTTACAGGAACAAAACAGAATCTAGCGCATCTTTTAGGCAATACCAATTTAGAAGTCATACGTCATGATGTGACCTTTCCTCTGTACGTAGAAGTAAATCAAATTTATAACCTAGCCTGCCCTGCATCTCCAGTTCATTATCAATTTGATCCTGTACAAACCACCAAAACGAGTGTGCATGGAGCGATTAATATGCTGGGCCTTGCCAAAAGAACTAGAGCCCGGATTTTGCAAGCCTCAACTAGTGAGGTGTATGGGGATCCAGAGGTGCACCCTCAGCCCGAAAGCTACTGGGGTAAGGTCAATCCAATTGGTATTCGCTCCTGCTATGACGAGGGTAAGCGTTGTGCTGAAACCCTGTTTTTCGATTATCACCGGCAGCATCAAACCGATATAAAGGTAGTACGTATTTTTAATACCTACGGGCCCCGCATGCACCCCAATGATGGGCGCGTAGTGAGTAATTTCATTGTGCAGGCCCTTCAAGGTAAGGACATTACTATTTATGGTGATGGTTCACAAACACGAAGCTTTTGCTACGTAGATGATTTGATAGATGCCATGATCAAAATGATGAACTCAGAAAAAGGATTTACTGGCCCAGTCAATATTGGTAACCCGGGTGAGTTCACGATGTTGCAATTGGCAGAAATGGTTCTTAAGTTATCGAATAGTAAATCCAAAATTATTTATCAACCCCTACCATCAGATGACCCCAAGCAACGCCAACCCAATATTGATTTAGCCAAAACTAAGCTTGGTTGGCAGCCCAAGGTTAATCTTGAAGATGGTTTAAAAGAGACCATTGCTTACTTCAAAAGAATGATCTAACGGGCTTTAATGGAAAAAACCAAAGCCATCGATGGGCGGATTCGCAAGATCCGCTCCTTTGTTCGAAGGGCTGGAAGAACTACTAATGCTCAATCTAGGGCAATGAATGAGTTAGCTCCTCAATTTCTACTTCCTTTTAATGGTAAGTTATTTGATTGGTCTATTTTTGATTCATTGTCCAGCCCAGATCAAAATCAATTCCCGCAGCGTATTCTTGAAATTGGCTTTGGGATGGGCGAATC
>DENG01000076.1:8813-15403 GCA_002359975.1 Polynucleobacter sp. UBA2650 | reverse complement strand
TCCCCAGCGACATTGCCATGGCCTTGCGCACGCCCACCAAGGACGCCGAAGACATCAAGGTGGAATCAGGTCACGCCAAACAGTTGTTGGCCGACCCTGAAACCCAAGTTGAGGTACCGGGTCTGGGCGACCGCGGCCCCCGCATGCTCAGTCGTCAAGCGCTGGCGGGAGTGATTGAGCCGCGTATTGAAGAAATTTTCACTTTGGTGCATCAGGTGCTCAGAGATTCGGGCTGTGAAGAGGTGTTGTCCTCGGGCATTGTGCTCACAGGGGGCAGCTGCCTCATGCCGGGCATGGTGGAGCTGGGCGAAGACATCTTTCTCAAGCCCGTGCGGCGCGGTATGCCCAATTTTGGGGGCGCATTGTCCGACATGGTGGCTCAGCCCAGAGCTGCGGCAGTGATGGGGCTGATTGAAGAAGCCCGACTCAACCGCATGAGGGGCTTCAAGGTGGCCCAAAACAGCGGCTCCATGAAAACGATTTTGGGTCGCGGCAAAGACTGGTTTTTAAGGAACTTTTGATGATGAACACCACTTCCATCACGTCTCCTCAATCCCCCCCCTTGCCCAGCGGCTGCTGGGGCTGGGTCATGGTGCATCACGGGTTGGACCCGCCGTCAAATGGCACCAAAAAGGTCAGTCAAGTGGTTGGAAGAGATCGTAGAAATATTTTGATTAAAGGAAACAAACTATGAATTCCCAATACCAAAAAGTCATTCGCGAGGCCAATATGGCTTACCTCAACATGGCCCAAAAGTTTATCAAGGACGACATGAACACGGCCTTAGAACTTTTGGGGATGTCACTGGACGCGGCGGAACTGATCATGAATTTGTCAGAGGCGCAAAAAACCCATATCGCCGCAAGCGAGATTTTGCTATGCCGCTTTGGCGTGACGGACGACATGGTCTGGAAGCTGCTGACCAGCCACCCCATACCCAAGCCAGAAGCCGAAAAAGCCACGCAGTTGCTGGCCGACATTTTGTTGGCGGGCCGCTTTGCCATGCCTGGTTGAGCCGATTTTTTTCATATTTAAGGAGTATCACAATGAGCATCGAAATGATTGAAGACGAAGAGTTCAACCAAGGCACCTTGATCAAGGTCATTGGCGTGGGCGGTGGTGGCGGCAACGCTGTGGAACACATGATCGTGAGCGAAGTTCAGGGCGTGGAATTTATTTGCGCCAACACCGACGCCCAGGCCTTAAGCCGCAGCAGCGCCCATAAAGTGGTGCAGTTGGGCGGGGGCGGATTGGGTGCTGGCAGCAAACCTGAAAAAGGCCGCGAAGCCGCAGAGATGGCAGTAGAACAAATCCGCGAAGCCATAGACGGCGCGCACATGTTATTTATTACCGCGGGCATGGGCGGCGGTACCGGTACTGGAGCTGCGCCTGTGATTGCCCGCGTGGCCAAAGAGATGGGCATTCTGACGGTAGGCGTGGTGACCAAGCCCTTTGACTGGGAAGGCGGTCGCCGCATGACCAATGCCGACGCCGGTTTGGCAGAGCTTGAGGCCAATGTGGACTCGCTGATTGTGGTGCTCAATGAAAAACTGCAAGAAGTGCTGGGTGACGACATCACCCAAGATGAAGCCTTTGCCAGTGCCAACGACGTGCTCAAAAACGCAGTAGGCGGTATTGCAGAAATCATCAATGTGCCAGGCCATGTGAACGTGGACTTTGAAGACGTGCGCACCGTCATGGGCGAACCTGGCAAAGCCATGATGGGCACTGCCCTAGCCAATGGCCCCGACCGCGCCCGGATTGCTGCCGAACAAGCTGTGGCTTGCCCATTGCTTGAGGGCATCGACCTGTCAGGCGCAAGGGGGGTGCTGGTGTTGATTTCTGCGGCCAAGGGCAGCTTGAAGTTGTCAGAGTCCAAGCTGGCCATGAACACCATCCGCGCCTATGCCTCGGCCGATGCTCACGTGATTTACGGCACCGCCTACGACGATGCCTTGAGCGACCAAATCCGCGTCACCGTGGTGGCCACCGGTCTGTCGCGTCAAGGCATTCGCCGCACTACCCCCCTGCAGGTGCTGCGCACCGGTACCGACAATGCCCCTGTGGCCATGATGCCCACGCTAGGCGGAAGCCACTCTGGCATGCAAACTGGCTTGCATTCAGGCCCTGCAGCCCAGCCCGACTACCCCAGCATGGCCACCCCCAGCGTGTGGCGTACCCGAGACCGCACCCAGGCCGCTGCCAAAGTGGACGCCTTGGCCACCGGTGGTATGGATGACATTGAGATTCCGGCCTTTCTGCGCAAGCAGGCGGATTGAAAATCCGCGTGTCGGTGGTTCGATTCCGCCCCGGACCACCAAGATTTAAATAATGCCCTGCTTTGTGCGGGGCATTTTCTTTTGGTCGGATGGATGAGATGGTCACTTGACAAAACGTACGCTTTTGCGTACTATTTTGAAAAGGAGTGAAATCATGACCACATTAACCGCAAGTGAAGCTCGAGCAGGTCTCTACCGTTTAATTGATCAAGCGGCAGAATCACACAAGCCAGTAGTTATTTCTGGTAAGCGAGCAAATGCTGTTTTAGTATCTGAAGAAGATTGGAGCGCTATTCAGGAAACGCTTTATCTATTGGCTATTCCAAGAATGCGTGAGTCAATTAAAGACGCTATGGCTGAGCCTATTACTAAAAGTAAAAGGGCATTGAAGTGGTGACTTGGAATTTGGCTTATTCCAAATATGCCATTAAGGACGCTAAAAAACTATCTGCCGTAGGCCTTAAAGATAAAGCCCAGGCTTTATTGGATATTTTAGAAGTAGACCCTCTCCAAAATCCGCCGCCTTATGAGAAGTTAGTTGGCGATCTAAAAGGGGCTTATTCACGCAGAATTAATATTCAACATCGTCTGATTTATGAAATCTTGCGGAAGGAGAAGACGGTTCGAATCTTAAGGATGTGGGCTCACTACGAATAAAGTGAGCATTAGTCCAAAAGCGGATGTAGATATCCTCGGCCCTGGTCGATTCCGCCCCGGGCCACCAAATTCAAATAATGCCCTGCTCATGCGGGGCATTTTCTTTTAGTCTGGCAGGCTTGCTTCTTTCAATTAATATACATACAATGTACATATGACTTCGCTGCGATTTGAATGGGAGCCCAGAAAAGCTTCGGCCAATTTGAAAAAACACGGCATTTCGTTTGAAGAGGCGAAATCCGTGTTTTATGATGAAAGCGCCAAGTTAATTTCTGATCCTGATCATTCGGAAGATGAAGACAGATTTATTTTGCTCGGGGTAAGCCATTCTCTTCGTGTAATTTTGGTTTGTCATTGTTATCGAAGTGAGGGTAATGTCATTCGGGTTATTTCGGCTCGTAAGGCAACCGTCAAAGAGACAAAAACTTATAAAAGGTGATGAATATGCGCAAAGAATATGATTTCTCAAAAGCTCGTAAAAATCCATATGCTTCTATGCTCAAGAAGCCTATTACCATTAGATTAGATGAGGACTCAGTGAGCTACTTCAAGGCCGTATCCCAAGAGGTGGGCATTCCTTATCAAAGCCTAATCAATCTCTATTTGAGAGATTGTGCGGCCACTCATAAGAAACTAAATCTTAGTTGGAAGTAGTCTGGAGATCGGATCGAACATCCTTGGCTCTCTCTAATACCGCCCTAGGCCACCAAGATTCTACAAACCACCTTCGGGCGGTTTTTTATTTGATTAAACAGAAAGGCTATAGGTATTTGTGTATATTAAATATAGTTAAAGCTCTATTTGTAACCTACGCCTAAACTTACATATAAATTAACCAATTAAATGATTCTCTTCCCATGCATTGCAATGAGTAATCTACTATCTCTTTGAGCATGTATTTTTAGAGCATATTTTCTGAAGGAAAAAGATGACAACAAAAAAAGGTATTGAGCATTCAGGCCGTCGTAATGCTCTTAGACTTGGCTTGGGCGCCGCATCGATTGCAACATTTGCGACGGCAACAACAGCAGAGGCCGCCACCCCAAAAACTCCCTTCGCGGTGACCCAAACTTATATTCCGATTGCTGATAGCGCTCAGCAATTTCCGGTTAGACGGATTTATTGCATCGGACGAAATTATGCGGCACATGCTATTGAGATGGGCTCTGACCCAACCCGGGAGCCGCCTTTTTTCTTTCAGAAGCCAAGTGATGCAATTCAGTATGTAGCACCAAATAAAATTGTGGAACACCCCTACCCTACTTTGACGAAAAACTATCATTACGAAGTAGAGTTGGTGGCTGCTATAAAAACAGGCGGTAAAAATATTTCGTCAGAAAAAGCCCTGGATCACGTATTTGGCTATGCATTGGGATTGGACATGACGCGTCGTGACCTACAGCGCTTTATGGGTGATCAGAAAAAGCCATGGGAAATTGGTAAATCTTTTGATCATTCAGCACCGATCGGCCCCCTGTTTCCAGTAGGAAAAATTGGCCATCAGAAAAGCGCCAACATTTCTTTGTCCGTGAATGGTGATATCAAGCAAAAGGCTAACCTTAATCAGATGATTTGGTCAGTCGCAGAACAAATTGCAAAATTATCCGAGGCTAATGAGCTATTCCCGGGCGATATTATTTACTCAGGAACGCCAGAGAACGTTGGACCGGTTGTGCGGGGCGATATCCTCCGGTGCAAGTTAGACGGCTTTCCGGATCTGGTAATTAAAATCATTTAGTCCTTTATTCCATCAATTGGCTAAGGCAAGGCTAAGCACACCTTGTCGGGAAACATATTAGTTAAGTAACGGCTAGCATGCCTTAATTTGTTGGGGGGCCTAAAGATGCGTCCCTAACCAAGCTTTAACAAGGTCACGCCTAGCACGATTAGGGCTACGCCAACCCAGCGTATTGCAATATTGGGGTCTCCAAAAATCAGAACGCCAATGGTAAAGGTGCCAACTGCGCCAATCGAAGTCCATACTGCATAAGCCGTACCAATTGGTATCTCTTTGAGCGAGTACCACAGCAATAATCCGCTGAGGGCCATGCTAACAATAGCCAACAGTAGCCCCCAGGCTTTCATATTAGGCAGGTCGGATAGTTTGAGGCCCAGTGGCCAGCCAATCTCACAAAGGCCAGCTAGCAAGAGTGCAATCCAGTAGATGCTCATTAAAAACTCAATCAGAATATAAAAATGCTTAAGTAGGCTAGCATAGCAAAGATGAAAATATTTTTAACTGGGGCAGAAGGCTTTATTGGCAGTAAGGTATTAGAGCGCTTACACACTGAAGGGCATGGGCTTAGCGCCGCCGTTCGTTCAGTTCAAGAAGAGAAACGATTGCAGGCGCTGGGGATTGAGACAGTTAGAGGTAATTTATGCGATGAAATCGATCTACATGCAGCACTAAAGGGCCATGATGCAGTGATTCATTGTGCGGCGTATGTGCGCTTGTGGGGTCCACGAGCAACATTTCAAGGAGTGAACGTCGAACTCACCAAGAAATTAATTGCAGCATCACAAGTGGCAGGAATAAAACGTTTTATTCATATGAGTACGGCGAGTGTAGTTCTAAATGAACGACGCCCACTATACGATGCAGAAGAAAGTCTACCATTGTGTAATCGCAATGAGATGCCCTATGCGCAGTCCAAAGCGCAAGCAGAGGAGGTGGTGCTGAGTGCCAACACAACACAACTAGCAACAGTAGTGCTCCGCCCCGCATTTGTTTGGGGACAAGGAGACCTAGTCGATCGACAGATTGGGCCTGCTGCTAATCATGGAAAGTTCGGTTGGTTTAGTCAAGGAGAGTATTTGTATTCAAGCTGTTATATCGGTAATTTATGCGAAGCAATTTCTTTGGCCGTGCAAAGCTCGGTAAAGGCAGAAGCATTTTTTATAGCTGACAACGAGACCCTGCGCTTTCGTGACTGGATGACTCAGCGTTTGCGCGTTGGTCATTACCGCGTGCCAACATTCTCAATTCCCAGAGCATTGGCCTGGCCATTTGCACGATTTACCGAGAATGGTTGGAATTATTTACCACTGAAGGGTGATCCGCCCTTAGTTCGCGAGGCAGTTCGAGCGACGGGCTATCCCCTGACACTCTCCATAGAGAAGGCAAAACGCATTCTTTCGTATCGAGCACCCTATTCGATCGAAGAGGGTATGGCGGCCATTGCCAACCCTCAAGAGGGCCAAGACTAAAGCGAAGCGGCGAAGGAGAAGAAAGTGAGTAATTTCGTAATATGAAACAACTTGCTGAAAAATGAAATCACATGCAATGAAAACAAGCAGATGGGCTACATTATTTATATAACTAATTGATTTATAAGGATTTAATTTTCAAATCACTATGCTACATTGAACCTATCAAATTATTTAACCTTTGGAGGATTCATGAATAGCAAATTAGTTCAAGAGGCACCTTACCACCCTGGATATGAAGACGCATCCTTTGAGTCGGCAGAAAATCCAATAATGACCGAGCTAAATCAATATCGCAAAATGAATGCACGGTATATGGAGACGGCTAAAAAGATTGTAGAGTTCTTGGGATCAGGAAGCAAAGCTGCTGCTTAGTCTGATTGCTTAGCCCACTTAAAACCACCTTCGGGTGGTTTTTTATTTTTAAGCCAATTCGCAACAAGAGAC
>DENG01000076.1:7161-8736 GCA_002359975.1 Polynucleobacter sp. UBA2650 | reverse complement strand
TAATAAAAAACTAGATCTTGAGCGGCTATTTGAACAAAATCGTTCATGGATTAAGAAGGTCACCGACGATGATCCTGACTACTTTTCACGCTTAGTGGATCAACAAAACCCAGAGTACCTATGGATCGGTTGCTCAGACTCCCGCGTGCCAGCAAACCAAATCGTTGGATTAAAGCCTGGTGAAGTATTTGTCCATCGAAATATTGCCAATATGGTGGTGCATACCGACTTCAATGCCTTATCAGTGATTCAGTTTGCGATCGATCGATTAAAAGTAAAACATATTATTGTGGTTGGGCATTATGGCTGTTCCGGCATTGAGGCTGCAATGAATAATGTTCGGATTGGGATTGCTGACAATTGGATACGCCACATTAAAGATGTTCATGACAAACATAATCGTGAGCTTAGTAATATTCATGATCAACATAAACGACTAGATCGATTATGCGAACTCAATGTGCTTGAGCAAGTAGTTAACATTGGCCAAACCAATATCGTGCAAGATGCTTGGTCAAAGGGACAGGGGATCTCAATCCATGGATGTATTTATAGCTTGTGTGATGGGGTCCTGATGGATCTAGACACAACCGTCACCGATTCCAATGAGCTAAACCAGCGCTATCTGCGGTTATTATCGAAGTAAGCAACAAACAAGTAGGGCTATATGAGTATTACAGTCGTCGGAATCTTTAAAACACTTTCTTTAGAGGACTTCGAACTTTATCGAAGCCAGGTTGGCTTAAGCATTGCACTATATGGTGGATCGGTAGTCCGCCGAGGCGAGTGCGCAGAACCATTTTGGAATCAATTAAATACAAATTCTTTTGATACCTTTGTCGAGCTCTCATTTCCGAGTATGGACGATGCGAAACGTTGGGCAGAAAGTCCAGAATACTCAGCATTGCTGCCAGTTCGAGAGCGCGCTATGGAGCTTACTTTATTTGCAGTGAAGACCTAAAAGCGTTCATTTTTACCAAGCACACGCCACTGCCCTACAGGGAGCGAACCAAGCGCAAGCTGACCAATGCGGATTCTCTTTAGTCCAATGACCTCAAGATTAACTAATTCACACATCCTCCGGATTTGCCGTTTTCGCCCTTCGCGCAATACAAAGCGCAATTGATCCTCGTTTTGCCAACTTACTTTCGCAGGCTTAAGCGCTTTGCCATCAAGTGATAGACCGTGTTGTAATGAGCGCAGGCCTGCATCAGAGAGTTGACCAGAAACCCGCACTAAATATTCTTTCTCAATCGGACTATCTTCCCCAATTAATAATTTAGCAATGCGACCATCCTGAGTTAGTACCAGCAATCCAGATGAATCAATATCAAGACGCCCGGCAGGGGCTAGCCCACGAAAATGAAGTCGCTGTGTTTGATCGGGTGCGGCTGCAAATTGGTTCTCGGGGGTAATTAAAGATGCCGCAGGTTTGTATTGCTGTTCATCATCTAAATGTGAGATATAGCCAACAGGCTTATTTAACAAAAGGGTGAGACGTTGCTCTTGTTGACGTTTAGCCCCTGCTCGAAGTGCTATGGTTTGATGTCGGTAAGCTCTAGTACCAAGCTCATG
>DENG01000076.1:1579-7063 GCA_002359975.1 Polynucleobacter sp. UBA2650 | reverse complement strand
CGCAGCTGTGCTTGACGACGAATAATCTCAGCCTCAATCTTTTTTAAAGTAAGGTCATTGGGATTTTGCCAATTACCACCAGATTGATTCACCATATAAACAAGGGAGGCGGCAAAATCTACTACGCTTAGATCAGGTTTGCCGCCTTTTGCAGGCATTCCACGCACGCCCACATACCCATGAGCGGTTAGCTGCACTTGTCCTTCCTTAATGAGGGGAGCCCATTTAGCCTTATCACCAAGCTTTGGAGCACCTGCAACCCCAGCAGAATGACATACCGCACAAACAGTTTTATAGGTATTTTCTGCAGGGTTTGCCCAGCTGTTGGACGAAAAATAAATCGAGGATAAAAAAACAGATAAAACAATCAATTTAATTTTTTTCATTCACACTCACCTTGCTCCGGTAGATATTTAATCCAGTAAGATGAATAAAACAACCAAAATTGAGTCTCTATGAATCGTTTTATTCGTTCCATTCTTATTTTAAGTCTTATTGGCGTAGTTTTTGTCTCCGGATATACCTATTTCATGCTGAATTGGAGCTATGCGGAGGGCGAGCGAGCTGGCTATGTACAGAAGTTTTCAAAGCGCGGTTGGCTTTGTAAAACCTGGGAAGGAGAGCTCGCAATGGTCTCAATGCCCGGCACCATGTCAGAGAAATTCTTCTTTTCGGTGCGCGAAGATGCGGTCGCTAACAAAATAAACGCTAATATGGGGCGAAAAGTTGCCCTGCAGTATGAACAACATGTTGGTTTACCAAGCAGCTGTTTTGGAGAGACTCAATATTTTGTTAAAGATTTATTGGTTCTAGAATAGCCTTAAGATAAAAATTTAGGCCCCAATTTTTTTATCAAGAATATTTATATTTGTAATATTTTGTGTTTACAATTGCATTGGCGCTAAAAGAAAGCGCCAAACAATGAACAATCAACAAGGAGCTTCACTTGAATAAAGCAGAACTAATCGCAGCGATTGCTGACGATGCCGAAATTTCTAAAGCCAAAGCTGAGTATGCATTGAACTCTGCTATCGAGCACATCATTAAGGCAGTAACCAAGGGTGATTCAGTTCAATTAATCGGGTTTGGAACATTTGCCTCAGGAAAGCGCGCTGCACGGATGGGCCGCAATCCAAAAACAGGGGAACCACTTAAAATCGCCGCCTCAAAGACCGTGAAGTTTTCTGCTGGTAAGGCATTTAAAGACTCTGTCAATAAGCGTAAGAAGTAATTCGCTGCTTTTATATAAACCCAGCTGCGGCTGGGTTTTTTCTTGCCTGAACAGTTCGTTAACTTTGCACCAAGCGTCGATGGCGATGAATGCTCATGAGGATGCCTGCCCCAAAGCCAAGTGTTACAAGGGCTGTGCCGCCATAGCTGAGAAGCGGTAGAGGCACTCCAACAACTGGCAGTAGGCCGGTCACCATGCCAATGTTGACAAAGGCGTAGGTAAAAAAGATGAGGCTAATAGCGCCGCCAAGCAAACGTGTAAAGAGGGTTGGAGCCCCCATCGAAATGGTAAGACCGCGCTTGATCAAGGCAAAAAAGAGCAGAATTAAAACAAGGTTGCCCAAAAACCCAAACTCTTCTGCAAAAACCGCAAAGACAAAATCAGTATGTTTCTCGGGAATAAATTCGAGGTGTGATTGCGTTCCTTCGCGCCAGCCTTTACCAAAAAATCCTCCAGAGCCAACCGCAATCATTGCTTGAATCGTATGAAATCCACGGCCCAAGGGATCATTAGAGGGATCTAATAGAGTACAGACCCGATTTTTTTGATACTCTCGAATAAGGGGCCAGCTGACATCAGGTGCGCAAATGCTGCTACTAAAAACAATAAGCATAAGAATGGCGATGCCGCCCGCTGCAATAATAGGCACAATCCAGCGCCATGGCAAACCGGCTAAGATAATCACATAAAGCCCAGCAGCAAGAACTAAAAGGGCTGTTCCTAAATCAGGCTGGCGGGCAATTAAAAAAACTGGTAAGGCTAGAATGAGTCCAGCAACAAGATAGTCAAGGGTAGAGCGAATACCCTCACGTTTTTGAAAATACCAAGCCAACATTAATGGCACAGCTATTTTCATAATTTCGGATGGTTGAATCGTAATGCCCAAATTTATCCATCGACGAGCTCCCTTTTTGATAAGGCCAAAGATGGCCACAGCAATTAGCAGGGCAATGCCGATGCCATAGACCCAAACTGCCGCCATCTCTAACCACTTTGGAGGAATTTGCGAGACGATCCACATAATGACAAAAGCAATGAACAAATTACGGATTTGATCAACAATCGCAACAGGCGTCCCTTGCCCGGCTGATAAAAATACAATAAAGCTAATTCCAGCTAGGCCAAGAAAAATAAAGCCAAGTTGAGGATCAAAGCCACGAAAGGCATAAAAAATAATAGACTTTACTTTGGCTAGGGCACTCTTTTCCACTCGGGGATCTCCTTTGGCCATTTGCCGTCAATATAGTAATCCAGAGCTTTGCGCGCAATGGGCGCGGCATGTTGTGCTCCAAAACCAGAGTTCTCAACAATCATGGCAATCGCAATTTTTGGCTTGTCGTTTGGTGCGTAGGCCACAAATAAAGCATGATCTCTTAAAAACTCAGGCGTGGTGGCGTGGTTATATGTTTTGGAATTTAAGCTAAAAACTTGCGCCGTGCCGGTCTTGCCGCCTGCAACAAAAGGAGCATTTCGGAATGAAGAAGCCGATGTACCCGATTTGTTAACCTCGACCATTGCCTTTTTAATAATCTCAACATTTTCTGGCTTAAGGTCGATGCGATAACTTTCTTTAGGAGTAGTCAATTCTTTTTGGCGAGTGAAGGGATCCTCAATGGCTTTGGCAATATGGGGTTTCATAACCACGCCATAGTTGAGTACATTTGCAAGCCCATGGGCTAACTGCAAAATTGTGAATGCGTTATAGCCTTGTCCAATTCCCAAAGAAATCGTTTCACCGTCAAACCATTTTTGTTGATCTGGTTTTTTGAAGGCAGCCTTTTTCCAATCAGTCGATGGCAAAACTCCACGGACCTCGCCATCTAAATCAATCCCAGTGATTTGACCAAAACCAAGCGGCTTCATAAAGTCATGCATCATGTTGACGCCCATATCACGTGCCAAGAGGTAATAGTACGTATCACAAGATTCCACGATGGACTTTTCCATATTGACCATGCCATGGCCGCCAACCTTATCATCCCGAAAGGTGTGATTGCCAAATGTAAAGAATCCGGGATCAGAAATGGAGTCTTCGGGCGCTCGCTTATTAAGTTCAAGAGCTGCTAATGCCATAAAAGGCTTATAGGTTGATGCTGGTGGATAGATGCCTTTGAGGGGGCGGTTATACAGTGGTTTTTCCTTAGACTCGTTTAACTCTTTCCAGGTCGTTGCATCAATGCCTTCTACAAAATCATTAGGATTGAAATTGGGCTTTGACACAAATGCCAATACGTCACCCGTTTCTGGCTCGATCGCTACAAATGCACCTCGCCGTTTTCCATAGAGCTCCTCAACCAAGGCTTGTAATTTGATATCAATCGAGAGGATGACATTTTTCCCTGGGATGGACGGTTTACTAGACAGGGTCCGCACCGGTTTGCCGCCAGCCGTAATCTCGACCTCATCGTAACCAGGAACGCCCCGCAAAACCCTTTCATAGGTTTGTTCAATACCAATCTTGCCAACATATTGAATCCCTGGCAAGAAGGCGCTTTGCAGTGCATAGGGGTCATCGCTGCCCTTGGTGTTCTCAAGTTCGGTTTGCATCCGCTCTTTATCTTTAACAGACACTCGGCCTATGTAACCTATGAGATGTGAGGCCAATTCGTTATAGGGGTATTCACGAAAATTACGGGCACTAACATCCACACCAGGAAAGCGATAGCGATTTGCTAAGAAACGTGCCATTTCGTTTTCGGTCAACATCGAGCGCAAAGGAAAGGTGCCCATATTGCGTGAGTCCTCAAGCGCTCTCTTGAAATTACGGCGATCGCGCGGGCCGATTTGGATAATCTCGCCCAGTTGATCGATGAGGGCATCTGGATTGCCTTTAATTTGTGATGCATCCACCTCTAAAGTCAGCGCAGAGTAATTGCGCCCAATAACAATACCGTTGCGATCAATCAATAATCCCCGATTAGCAGGGACTGGAACAATGGCGATGCGGTTGCTTTCTGCTAGCGTAGAGTATTTGTTGTGACTAACGACCTGTAGCCAAAAGAGACGAAAAATTAATAGGCCAAAACAGATTGTGACGAATAGGATGGCAATGCGCACTCGCTCATGAAAAGAATATAAATCTGGCTTTTTAAGCGAGGGCATAAAAATCTATAGCGGTCGATTAGGGTCAACATCAATGGGCCGACGCTGTGGGAAAAGCAACAAGTTGGTTGCTAGTGGCCATAGCATTGCCTCAATCATTGCTTGCACAATAGCTGTTAGGCCCCACCAGTGAATTTGTTCGCTAAGCGCCCAATTAACCAAAACAGGAAACAGAGAAACTAATAAAAAGATGGGAAAGACGTTAAGAATTTGCGAGAACGAAGTTAGGGCGGTAATTCGGTTATGCCACGCAATCGCCAAATAAGAAACCAAAGAATAGCTAAATGCATGGACGCCCAGAAGGGAGCCGCTATGAATGTCCATTACCAGACCAAATAAAAAAGCAGTCACAATGCCAACATAGCGATGTTGATGAACATTCCAAAACACAATACAAATAATTAGTAAGTCTGGAACCCATGCATGGTTTCCAAAAGGTAAAAAATTGAGAAGTAGTGCGAGGAATAGGCTGAGATAGATAAATGATGGCTTAACCGACCTCAGAATATAGCCGCTTTGATAATCAATCATGGCTGACCTTTTGGTCTAGTTTGGCGCCTACCGGGTGCTGGTGCAGTAGCGGGGCCCCCGGAACCAATCGCAGGCTTTGCGTCCCATTGCGGATTGTAAATAAGCGCCAAAGCCTGCAGATGGCGATTAACCTCCGCGATCGGACTACAAAATACATTGGATGCATTTTGCTCAGCATTGCGTTCAATTTTGGTAATCACAGCGACTGCAAATCCTGGTGGGTATATTCCATCTACCCCAGAGGTTAATAGAATATCGCCCACTTCTAGGTCGCTGGCTACAGGAAGGTAGCGGAGTTGTAATAAGTTACCGCGCCCAGCCCCAACAACTGCTGCACGCAAACCATTGCGCGCAACTAAAACTGGCACAGCAAAATCCCAATCTTCTAATAAAGATACTTCAGCGGAATTATCAAAAAGGCGAACAACTTGTCCCAAAATACCAGCATCGTTTGCGATGGGGGAGCCAAGATTTAGGCCATGGTTACTGCCACGATTAATGACGACTCGTTGAGAAATTGGATTGGGCGGATTAAAAAGAATCTCAACAGGTACCGTAGTGAAATTAGTATTTTTCTGAAGATCTAAGAGATTTCTGAGATTTTGATTTTCAACACTAAG
>DENG01000076.1:931-1487 GCA_002359975.1 Polynucleobacter sp. UBA2650 | reverse complement strand
AAATAGTCGTCACCGAAAGAAAACAAATCAGAGGGAAGAAGCATTAAGTTTTCAAGAGGACGCAAAACATAACTTACTTGATTGCGAATAAAGCCTAAGGACTTGACTTGAAAATCAATGACCATGAGAGCCAACCCAATTACTAAACAAGCAACTAACTTGGCAAGTGCAGGTATGCCCTGTTTAAAAAGTGGGGGGGTACTATTTTGCACGACCCTGCTCGGCTATTAGCCGCCTACTCTTGGGAAAACACTCCACCAAGCTTATCCATACGCTCAAGGGCAATGCCACAACCCCGTGCGACACAGGTTAGAGGATCCTCTGCAACGTGAATGGGCAAACCAGTTTCTTCCATGAGCAGGCGATCAAGATCCCTTAACAAGGCGCCACCACCAGTAAGCATTAAACCTCGTTCTGCAATGTCCGATGCCAGCTCTGGAGGGGTTTGCTCCAGAGCTGCTTTGACTGCTGTCACAATTTGATTCAGTGGGTCAGTTAGGGCCTCAAGGATTTCATTGCTCGTTACCGTAAAGCTCCGTGGAATACCTTCTGAAAT
>DENG01000076.1:521-805 GCA_002359975.1 Polynucleobacter sp. UBA2650 | reverse complement strand
CCTTTGTAAACAACGCCACCTAAAGACATCACACCCACTTCAGTTGTGCCACCGCCGATATCAACCACCATCGAACCAGCGGCTTCAGAAACTGGAAGGCCCGCACCAATAGCGGCGGCCATGGGCTCTTCAATTAAAAATACTTGTGAAGCGCCGGCACCCAATGCCGACTCGCGAATAGCGCGACGCTCAACTTGGGTTGAGCCACATGGAACGCAAATGATAATTCGGGGGCTGGGTCTAAAGAGTTTGCTCTCGTGAACCATCTTGATAAATTGCTTGAG
>DENG01000076.1:247-429 GCA_002359975.1 Polynucleobacter sp. UBA2650 | reverse complement strand
GCCTCGCGCCCTACTGCCAAAATTGTTTTTTTGTTATTGGGCCCACCTTCTTGGCGGATTGCTACAACGGAGGGCTCATCAAGGACAATTCCCCGATCACGCATATAAATAAGGGTGTTTGCAGTACCTAGGTCAATGGCTAGGTCATTGGAAAAATAGCTACGAAAGAGACCAAACATAAT
>DENG01000076.1:0-176 GCA_002359975.1 Polynucleobacter sp. UBA2650 | reverse complement strand
GCGAAGCTATCCCGCCTTGAATTAAGCCCTTCAGAGGCCGAGGCGGTTTTGCCTCAGTTGAAAGCCATTTTTGCCTTGGTAGAGGAGATGCAGGCGGTCGATACAAGCGCAGTAGACCCCCTGCCACACCCAATTTTGTTCATCCAGGATTTAGCCCAGCCTTTACGTCCTGATGC
>DENG01000084.1:24791-25021 GCA_002359975.1 Polynucleobacter sp. UBA2650 | reverse complement strand
CGATGGGAGGCGTTTGGTCTGAACCTGTCAGAAGCAGCTAAACACTTTTTCTTCATCCTGGATTGGGTGCCAGTTCGCCTCAGTGCAATTAGTTTTGCAATCGTGGGCAATTTTGAAGATGCGATTTATGCATGGCGTAACTTAACCAGTAAATGGGCGGACCCACTTTCAGCTGTTTTACTGGCCTCGGGTAGTGGCGCACTCGGAGTTCGTTTGGGCGAGCCTCTACT
>DENG01000084.1:19193-24760 GCA_002359975.1 Polynucleobacter sp. UBA2650 | reverse complement strand
TCAGCTATCGGCTTGGTGTGGCGAGCCCTTATCGTTTGTATGGTGGTTTTAGCGATGTTGACCATCGCTCTCTGGATGGGCTGATTCCCTGGATCTGGATATCGGCTGTTTTCGAGTCTGAGACCAGCTGTTTAAAGAGTGCTAAGCGCTCGCTCGCAATTGCACCTGATAAGACAGCCGCTTGAACCGCGCAATCGGGCTCGTTGTCGTGTTTGCAATTATGAAAGCGGCATTTTCCTAAATAGGACCTGAACTCCCGAAACGCATGTTGCAATTGGCTTTCGGATACATGGGCAAGGCCAAATTCCTGAAATCCTGGCGAATCAATAATCGCTCCCAAACAATGGATATCGCGACCCCATTCCGGTAAATCAAAATAGCGACAGGCTGTCGTGGTGTGTTTGCCACTATCTAGTTTTTGAGAGTATTCCTGGGTTACGGCTGCGGCATTGGGAACCCAGGCATTGAGAAGAGTTGACTTACCCATACCAGATTGACCCACCAAAACCGATACCTTCCCCCTTAAGAGCGGGTGAAGTATTTCAAGGGATTGGGGATTAAATTTTGCAGAGACCTCATGCACGGCATAGCCCATCGATTTGTATGGGGCAAGCTGATCACGTGCAACCATAAGCTTTTCTTGCAGATCGCATTTGTTCAAAATAATATGAAGGTCGATTTGATTTAGTTCGGCTGCAATCACTGCGCGCCCGAGAAGGTCTGGAGAGAATGCAGGCGCGGTTGCCAAAACAATCAATATTTGATCGACATTCGCAGCGATACTCTTACTTTTGAATGCGTCCGAGCGATACAGTAAATTCTTGCGAGGCTCAATCTCAAGAATGCGCGCTTGATCAGCGGATGTGGCCTCAAGAATTAACCGATCACCGACCGCGCCGAGGTGTTGTTTGCCGGGGACGCTCACTTGAATAAAGGGTCCACCATGGGATCCATCAGCCTCAATTCGTTGCGCTAAATAATGCCTGCCATAAGAAGCGCTCAGAAGGGCACGAAATGAACCCATTACCGAATATTGCTCATGCAAAACGTTGTAGGTGTGCAATCCGCAATGGAGCAGGGGGATGCGAGCTATAAAAAGCGGTGTAGATGGGGTCCGGGGTNNTTGTCTTGATAAAGTTTCACAAGAGCAGAGATGAGGGCATTTGCAGATGATTTCTGGGCGGCAAAATGATCTGCTTCGTACTCATGTTTTCGCGAGGCAAGACTTCCCAATGGTGTAAAAAAGAATCCAAATACAGGCGCTACCAACATAAAAAGGGCGAGCGCAAGACCGCCGTTATAGCCGGCAAGGTCAGGAGTTACTCCGAGGCCAAAATAGAACCAGGGTTGTGTGCTAACCCATCCCAAAATGGCTAGCATTACAAAACTGAGGGCAAATGAGACAAGTAGGCGTTTGCGAATATGTTGACGTTTAAAGTGACCTAGCTCATGGGCTAAAACCGCTTCGACTTCTAAAGGCTCTAGTTTTTCAATGAGGGTGTCAAAAAAGACAATACGTTTGGCTTTACCAATGCCGGTGAAATAGGCATTACCGTGGGCACTGCGTTTGCTACCATCCATCACGAAAAGACCTTGACTCGCAAAGTCACAGCGCTTTAAGAGCTGCTCAATTTGAGTTTTTAAGGGGCCATCCTCAAGCGCCTTAAATTTGTTAAATAAGGGCGCAATTACCGTTGGAAAGAGCCATAGCAACAAGGCATTAAATAGTGTCCAAACGATCCAAGTCCACAGCCACCAATACGAGCCACTGGTGGCCATGAGTTCCAGAACCAGCCACAGTAGCGGCAGACCAAGCGCCGCCGCAAGAGCAATTCCTTTGATGGTATCAAGCCAAAAGAGGCGCGGAGTCATTCGATTAAAGCCAAACGCTGCCTCAATACCAAANNTAAAGGGTAAATCTAAAATCCCCGAAATGAGTGCCAAGGAAACTAAAAGAAGCATTTGCTGAGCAATGCCTGATCCCAGCATGCTTAATAGCGTTTGATTAAGCCACTCTAAGCCGCCAAGTAAAGTGAAGCCGATCAAGACGAATGCACCAAAGGCATTTTCGAGAAGTCCGAAGCGTAATTTTGCAATGGTGTAATCAGCCGCTTTTTGATGATCGGCTAAAGAAACTCGGGAAGCAAATTCATTCGGTACACTAGCGCGGTGGAGGGCGACGTGGCGTATTTGTCGCATGGCCAACCAGTGGCGCATGCCGACGCTCAATAGTAGGGCGGCAATGAAGATCAATGTAAAGGTCATGAAAGTATTATAGAGATGAGTGAACAAATGAAGCATACCGCTAACGGTAATGATCCTCTGGTTTGGGTCGATATGGAGATGTCCGGCCTTAAGCCCGATAGCGACCGTATCTTAGAAATTGCAATGATCGTCACGGATGCTCACTTAAACGTAATAGCCACAGCGCCTGTGTGGGTTGTTCATCAAACCGACGAAGTATTAAATGGCATGGATGCTTGGAATAAAGGAACCCACAG
Organism: Polynucleobacter sp. UBA2650; assembly: GCA_002359975.1. Classification (GTDB taxonomy): domain Bacteria; phylum Pseudomonadota; class Gammaproteobacteria; order Burkholderiales; family Burkholderiaceae; genus Polynucleobacter. The sequence continues at coordinate 22,259 of DENG01000084.1, read as the reverse complement.
CAAGTCTGGGCTTATCGATAAAGTGAAGGCTTCCTCGCTAGGTGAACCCGAAGTCGAGCAGCAGTGCATTGCCTTCCTAAAGCAATATGTGAAAGCAAACACTGCGCCAATGTGCGGTAACTCAATTTGCCAAGATCGACGCTTTATGGCCCGCTACATGCCTCAGCTCGAAGCTTATTTTCATTATCGGAACGTTGATGTTTCGACCATTAAAGAATTATCAAAACGTTGGCAACCTAATTTAGTGAAAGGCTTTGAAAAGCAACAGGCCCACACGGCTTTGGCCGATATTATGGAATCAATCGAGGAACTCAAGTATTACCGCGAGCATTTCTTTCGGATGCCCGCGCCAACAAACGATTAACTACTTCTTTTTCTTGGGCCTAAAGGCTTTGACGATGGCATCATCGGTTTCGATGCATGGCCCACCCATTAGCTCAATGCAATAGGGTATCGCTGCAAAAATTCCATAAACTAAGGTCTTACCATCAGGATCTTTTAAGCCTTCTAGAGTTTCTTGAATCGACTTGGGTTGCCCGGGAAGATTGAGGATAAGTGCACTATGGCCTTCAATTTCTCGCAAGACAGCTACTTGCCTCGATAAAATCGCAGTAGGTACAAAGTGCAGACTAATTTGACGCATTTGCTCCCCAAAGCCAGGCATCTCGCGAGTCCCAATTTCTAAGGTTGCTTCGGGGGTAACATCGCGGCGTGCTGGACCGGTTCCGCCCGTTGTTAACACGAGGTCACAGCCCATTTCATCAACGAGCTCAATCAAGCTTGAGGTGATATGTTCGATTTCATCGGGGATCAGGCGTTCATGAAAAACAACAGGCGTGGTGATGACCCGAGACAGCCAATTTCGCAGACTGGGAATGCCCTCGTCGACGTAGACGCCCTGGCTGGCTCGATCTGAAATCGAGACTAAACCAATTTTTGCTTCGTTGGGAAAACGACGTTCAAAAGGGTTCGGGTGCTTCATGGTTCTATTCTAGCTATCATTAGAGAATGTTCGCATATTCACACGATCAATTCAGAATTATTATTGACTTTATTTTGGCAGAAGCCAAGCGCGTTGGGGCTTCAGACGCCGCCGCAGAAATCTCCGAGGGTCAAGGTCTCTCTGTAACAGTCCGCAAGGGTGAGGTAGAAACCATTGAGCAAAGTGTTGATAAGCAGGTGGGCGTAAGCATCTATCTAGGTCAGCGCCGAGGCAATGCCAGTACCAGCGATTTTTCTCCAGACTCATTACGTTTAACGGTAGAGGCGGCTTTTCATATTGCCCAACACACTGCAGAAGATGATTGCGCTGGTTTGGCCGAGCCAGATCTTTTAGAGCAGAACCCTCAGGATCTTGATTTATTTCATCCCTGGGATCTAGATACTAAAGAGGCGATTCAGATCGCTCGTAAAGCAGAAAAGGCAGCATTTGCAGTCGATAAAGCAATCCAAAACAGTGATGGGGCATCGGTATCTGCCCATCAGGCGCACTTTATGCTGGGAACCAGTAATGGCTTTATGGGTGGATATCCATATTCAAGGCATTTCATATCCTGCGCCCCCATTGCCAGTTCCTCTAAAAATTCTAGTGCGATGCAACGCGATGATTGGTACAGCACTTCTCGCATTGCGAGTGAGTTAGCAAACCCCTCTTTGATTGGTCGGTATGCTGCCCAACGAGCATTGGCAAAGCTAAATGCAAAATCGTTAACAACACGGCGTTGCCCAGTGATCTTTGAAGCCCCGATCGCAGTCGGTCTGATTGGCTCTTTGGTCCAAGCAACCTCAGGTGGTGCTTTGTATCGTCGTTCTAGTTTTTTGCTCGATAGCCTGGGGAAGCAAGTAATGCCAAAGCATATCGACTTGTTTGAGTTGCCCCACCTAAAGCGAATGAGTGGAAGCGCACCGTTTGATGAAGAGGGTGTCCGCACTAAAGCTCGGTCGGTGATATCCAAAGGAGAATTGCAAGGCTACTTCTTGTCTACCTACTCAGCCAGAAAGTTGGGCATGCAAACTACCGGTAATGCTGGAGGCGCACATCATCTGAAGTTGCATAGTATGCATACCCCATCTGGGGGCTTGCCAGGTTTGTTAAAAGAAATGGGAACCGGCCTGTTGGTAACAGAGCTGATGGGCCAAGGGGTCAACTATGTGACGGGAGATTACTCGCGAGGGGCATTTGGTTATTGGGTCGAAAACGGCATCATCCAACATCCTGTTGAAGAAATCACTATCGCTGGTAACTTAAAAGAAATGTTGATGGATATTCAGGCGGTGGGCGATGACACGATTATTCGGGGAACTAAAGAGACTGGATCAATTTTGCTGGGCTCAATGACGATTGGTGGAAAGTAATTAGACTGCCTTTCGTCGAAGAGTCACATAGGCAAACTGAATATCGCCCTCACTTTCTAAGATGCGTTCTGCCTCTTGCCAGTCATTGGGATCTGGAATTTCAAAATACGTATCACCATCGACCTGAATTTCAATCTCAGTAATGAAGAGCTCATCGGCTTGAGGGAAGGCTTGGGTAAATAATTGCTGACCACCAATAACAAAGACACGCTTAAATTCTTTTAACAACTCTAAAGCCTGATCTAAGGAACCAACCAATTCAGCACCGATTGCTGAGTAATTGGTGTTACGACTCACCACTACATTGCGCCGACCCGGCAAAGGCCTACCAATTGATTCCCAGGTTTTGCGACCCATAATGATGGGGTATCCCATGGTTACTTTTTTGAAGAACTGTAAATCAGCCGATATTTTCCATGGCATTTGATTATCTTTGCCAATGACATGATTACGAGAGCGCGCCACGATCATTGAAATAGCAGGTGTACTCATGGGCTAATTAGCTCAAACTGCAACTGGAGCTTTGATGTGGGGGTGGGATTCATAGCCCACAATTTCAAAGTCCTCAAATTGGTAGTCAAAAATACTATCGGGCTTACGATGGATTTTTAATTGGGGAAGAGAGTATGGCTTTCGAGATAGCTGTAACTCAACCTGCTCGAGGTGATTGCTGTACAGATGGCAATCACCACCAGTCCAAATGAACTCACC
>DENG01000084.1:6465-19129 GCA_002359975.1 Polynucleobacter sp. UBA2650 | reverse complement strand
GCGCTGCGCTGATAGAGTTGACACGATAACTTACCATCGGCCACATAAAACTGGAAGAAGGCGTGGCAGGGCGCTAGCGCCATCTTGGGGATATCTGCCACGTTCCAGGCCGACACAATAATGCGTCGTGAGTCGGGATTGGTTTTAATGGTCTGAATAATCTCCTTGATCTGGTCAATATGTTGCCCATTCGGTGCTGGCCAAGAGCGCCATTGGTAGCCATAGACCGGGCCAAGATCACCATCAGGTGCCGCCCATTCATCCCAGATAGAGACTCCGCGTTCCTTGAGCCATTGATTATTAGTATTACCACTTAGAAACCAAAGGAGTTCATACACAATGGATTTGAGGTGAAGTTTCTTCGTGGTGACCAGAGGAAAACCTTCTGATAAATCAAAGCGCATTTGATGACCAAAGACCGATAAAGTGCCCGTACCAGTACGATCTGATTTCTTTGCCCCATGATCAAGGACATGGCGCATTAAGTCATGAAATTGGCGCATAGAAAAGGCTCAGTGAATGGAGCGTTGGCGAGGATTATTTTTCGAGATGCTCAAGCTTGCTCTTTACATCCTTCCAATCATCTGCATCTGGCAGTGGAGCCTTTGATTTGGTGATGGATGGCCACTGTTTGGCAAGCTCCAAATTCATTTTGATAAATTGTTGCTGGTCACCAGGCACATCGTCCTCTGCATAAATTGCATTGACAGGACACTCTGGGACGCAAACTGCACAATCGATGCATTCATTAGGATCGATTGTTAGGAAGTTGGGCCCCTCACGAAAACAGTCAACTGGACAGACGTCCACGCAATCGGTGTATTTACAACGGATACAAGATTCAGTAACAACGTAAGTCATGATTTGGCTCTACGACGATTGTTTAAGGATATAAACCAAGCAATACAACAGATTATTGCCTCTGAATTGATTTTAGCCCAAATGGTGTAAAGTTTTGCTTCCGAGCCTTTTACCTCATTTTCTATTGAATCCTATGTCCACTAAACCACGAATTCTTGTCGCCAGAGCTATTTTTCCAGATGCCTTAGCAAGCTTAGAGGAGAGCTTTGAGGTGAAGTCCAATCAGGCCGATGAGGTCTTCTCCCCAGATAACTTACGCAAAGAGCTTGCACAAGTTGCGGGCGCACTGGTATTCGGAAGTGAGCGAATCGATCAAAATGCCCTGGCGGATGCAAAGAATCTAAAAATTGTGGCCAATATCTCGGTGGGTTATAACAATTTTGATGTGCCAGCAATGACCACAGCTGGGGTGATGGCAACGAATACCCCAGATGTTTTAACGGATAGTACGGCAGACTTTGGCTTTGCGTTGATGATGGCTGCTGCTAGACGTATCACGGAGTCTGAGCATTGGATTCGTAATGGCCAGTGGGACAAGATGTCCATCGTATACAACCCATTGGGGATGGATTTGCATCACACCACCCTTGGCATTATTGGTATGGGCAGAATTGGACAAGGAATTGCGAAGCGTGGACTTGGTTTTGGTATGAATGTGATCTATCACAATCGTAAGCGCCTAAGTGAGTCCGATGAGAAAGCCTGTGGAGCTCGTTACGTTGATAAAGAGACCTTATTACGCGAAGCAGACCATGTGGTTTTAGTTGTCCCCTATTCTGCAGAAAGCCATCATCTGATTGGCGCAAAAGAAATTGCGTTGATGAAATCCACAGCAACGCTTGTTAATATTGCGCGCGGCGGTATTGTGGATGATGCCGCTCTGGCAGAAGCCCTGAAGGCAAAAAAAATCTTTGCTGCTGGCTTAGATGTATACGAGGGAGAGCCGAAGGTTCATCCTGAGCTCTTGAAGTTAAGCAATGTGGTACTAGCCCCACATATTGCGAGTGCCACTGAGAAGACTCGGCGCGCAATGATTAACTTAGCAGTTCGTAATTTGCGAGCAGCATTAGCGGGTGAGAAGCCACCCAGTTTAATTAATACCGAGCTCTGGAAGAAATAGGGTACACAAAAATACCTTACTGGATATCGTCAGTCTCTTCAGATAGTTCTTTAAGGGCTAACTCAATACCCCCAAATTTTTGGGCAACCCAGTTGTAGACTTTACATGCGATCCAAAGAAGTCCAAAGCCCAGAACAGCGTTCAAAATAAGTGCTGAGATCACAGTAAACCCGGGCATCGAGCCATCTCGAATAAAGGCTACAAAAAGGGCTAATAAAACGATGGGTACGGAGAAGCATAGGTAGACCAAAACAAGAGTTTTGGCGGTATGCATTGGGTCTAAGAAGACAATTTCTTTTTTAGTGAATTTCATGATCCTGCAATCTTAAAGCAGTCCATCAAAAATCTCTACATCCACCCAGTCTCCGGGGGCAATATTGCCTTGATGGTGATGAAGAATCATGAAGCAATCTGCTTCGCTCATCGAGCGCAGAATGCCCGCACCCTGACTACCAGTCGATTTGACTAACAACCTACCTTCTGGATCCCGAAACAAAATCCCGCGTTGGAACTCTGTACGACCCGACTTTTTCCGAATAGCCTCGGCAGATTGGATTGATACGAGCGGGATTTCAGGGTTAAGGGCGCCATTTAACTGTAATAGTGCATTACGCACAAATTGGTAAAAGGTAACCATCACCGCTACGGGGTTCCCTGGTAAACCAAAAAATACGGTGGGAGCTGTCTTTGGCGAAACCGGCTTTAGGCTACCAAAAGCCATTGGTCTGCCTGGACGCATTGCAATTTTCCAAAATCCTACTTGCCCCAACTCTTCCATAATTTGTTTGGTGAAGTCAGCCTCTCCAACAGATACTCCGCCTGAGGAGATAATTACGTCCGCTTTCTGTGCTGCTTGCATAAATGCTTGACGAAGATCATCGGGGGTATCGCGGACGATCCCGCAGTCAATGATTTCAAAGCCAAGCTTACTAAGGCAGGCATGAAGACTAAAACGATTACTATCGTAAATTTTGCCAGGCTGTAACGGGACACCAATACTGCAGAGCTCATCACCCGACGAGAGAATAGCAACTTTAATCCGTTGATAAACCTCAAGCTTGGCGATTCCTAATGAGGCCGCTAAACCAATATCGGATGCTTTTAGTATCCGCCCACGCTGGATTGCAGGCTTACCCGCTTGTAAGTCCTCACCGCATAAACGACGATTATCGCCCGCACGAACAGTATCTTTAGCAAAGGTGATTGATCCCTCCTCGCTTGACTTCGTAAACTCCTGAGGAATTACGGTATCGCAATTCGGGGGCATCATTGCGCCAGTCATCACCTTAATGCATTCACCCATTTGAATAGACGGGGAATGGGTTTGACCTGCGTAAATCGCACCCGCGATGCGTAAATTGACAGGGTCTTGCGCTGCATCAAGCTCTTTACCATTGAATGCAAACCCATCCATCGCTGAGTTATCGTTTGCAGGAACATTGATAGGGGATAACACATCACTTGCCAAAATGCGACCTAAACACTCTTTTAGAGGGAGGCTTTCTATGGCCTCATGAAGTCTAGCTTGCGCTTGAATCGAATGGATGACAGCGGAGATGGCGGTCCGTGCCTCGGTAACTGATAAAAAATCAGACTGAAACTCTTGATTGGCGTTTACTGGTTTATTCATCAATGCGAATGTGTAAATGATTCCAGCTGTGCTAATTCTTCGGGAGTATTGGCATTTGCAAATACAACGTCATCAGCAAATAGTGTGGATGCTGCATTTTCTTGAGCAAACCAACGGTCTATTTTTCGTTCACCACTCGCTAAGAAGCTTGTTAAGGAATCCAGTAGATCTCTACGCATCAAACAAAAGACCGGTTGTGCCCATACCTTACCGGCCATGTCTTTGCTAGATGCATATCCAATCTTTGACTGCTCTGCCTCAAGAGTAATCGCCAGTTGCTTGGCAAGATCAAGAGGGAAGAGTGGGGAATCACAGGGTACGGTCATTAAATAGGGGGTTTTGCAAGCCTTGAGTCCTGCCACAAACCCAGCTAGGGGGCCTGAAAAACTATCGTCCTCATCTGCTAAAACAGGATAACCATACGATGAGTAGATTGAATGGTTGCGATTGGCATTGATCAGTATCGTATTCACTTGGGGTTTGAGTCTTTCGAGAGCAGACTCGATTAAAGGCAATCCTTTAAACGGAATCAAGCCTTTATCAATACCGCCCATTCGTTGAGCGCGACCACCTGCTAAGACAAGACCAGTGATATCGGATACCGCAATTGATCCCATTGAATTAGCCGCCGATATAAGACATTTCAACTTTACGATCAGCTCGTTTCGGATCTTGGGTATTGAGGTGTCTTAGTTCAGAGTAGCGATCCTCTCTGGAGGACCAGGTATGCATCACTGCATTCGCAATTTCTAGGTCACTTTTTCCAGAACGCAGAAGTGTTTTGAAGTCAAACCCTTGCGTCGCAAATAAACATAAAAATAGTTGGCCATCGGTAGATAGACGTGCGCGAGTACATTCGTGGCAAAAGGTTTGGGTCACGCTCGAGATCACACCAATTTCACCAGAGCCATCCTGATAGCGCCAACGCTGAGCTACTTCCCCAGAGTAATTGGGATCAACTTGCTCAAGTGGAAAATGCTCATGAATCATTGCAATGACATCTGCCGAGGGAAGCACCTCAGCCAAGTTCCAACCATTTGAACTACCAACATCCATAAACTCGATAAATCGTAAGGTAACCCCGCTATTACGAAAGTGTTTTGCCATTGGCAAAATCTCTTGCTCATTCGTACCTTTTTTAACAACCATATTGACTTTAATTCCGGTAAAACCAGCGTTCTTAGCCGCTTCAATTCCATTTAAGACATCGGAAACGGGATAGTCAACATCATTCATTTTTTTGAAAATGGCATCGTCGATTGCATCAAGACTCACGGTAATGCGTTGTAAGCCAGCCGTCTTTAACTGCGCCGACTTTTTTTGCAAAAGACTGCCATTTGTTGTGAGTGTTAGATCAAGAGATTGACCCTTGGGTGTTTTGATCTCGGACAACATGGTAATGAGTTTTTCAATATCTTTACGCAGAAGAGGCTCGCCACCAGTCAAGCGAATTTTCTCAACACCCAGTGTGGCGAAAATATGAGCTAAGCGATAAATTTCTTCAAAGCTCAACAATTCTTGTTGAGCTAGGTACGGATAGTTTTGATCAAAAACCTCTTTAGGCATGCAATAGGTACAACGAAAGTTGCACCGATCGGTCACGGATATGCGTAAGTCTCGCAAAGGTCTATGTCGTAGATCCAAGGTTCGACCATGAGCCTCAGAAAGAGTCTCAGGAATCAATGGCAAAGGACCCTCTCGAGTCTCTTTGCGAATGGGGATTACGCGTTCAACCATGATGCATTATGGCTTCAAAAGTCTATCTTAGGCGTACGGAAGCTCTAACCATTTTTATCAATGGTTTTTTCTTGGCCACCCGTTTCCACAAGAACCATAGGCCCTGCAGGGAGATTGGTAGGTGGCTTTGGCTCACGTTGTGCTCTAGGCGCAGGGCTCTCAGACTGAATCTGGTTTTGTACTTCAGCGAGTTTGTTGCTATCGGTACCAACCCAAACCATTCCAGCAGTCTGAATAACATTTTTTAGCGGTTCTTCAGCAAGTGGCGTGAAGGCAACTTTGGGTAGTTCGGGAACAATAATCGGTGCTGTAACTCTAGTCTCCGAAATGCTCTGGCCGCTAGATGTTGGAGTAGGGACGCTCTCACTTTGTACTCTTTGTTCTGGTCTGGGGCCGCGATTAGATCCTGAACGACGCGGTGCAGAACCCTCTCTAAAGCTGCGAGTCAGATCCGATAGCGGCATTGAGGCAGAACGACCACCTAGACCCATCGGAATACCGCTATTTAATTCTTGGGCGGGACTGTCATTGCGCTCAGATCGCTCACCGCGGTTACGACCGCGACCACGACGATTACGACCACGACGCTGATCCTCGTTACTCACTTCTGAATCGCTTAAGTCAGGCGCTGGACCCTTAGTTTGTTGGGGGGATGCTTGATCGTTACGCTCTTGCTGTTGATTGCGCTCACCGCGGTTACGTCCCCGACCTGCCTGACGTGGGCGATTCTGGTTTGGCTCACCAGTATCTGCAGCTTTTTCTGGACGATCCGTATTATCGCTACGCGCAGCTCTGTCTTGACGATTGCGACCGCGATTACGATTATTGCGATCGCCGTTACGTCCCCGACCTTCTGGACGAGCATTAGGTTTGACCTCTTCGGGTTTGGCGGGGGTAGCAGGAGAGAATATCTTTTTAAAGAATCCGAAGATTCCACCAGAGGATGCCTCACCTGTTTTAGCAGAGGCGCTTTCGCGAGCGGGGCGAGCACTTGCCATGGGCGCTGGCTGGCTGGGAGTAATGCCCTTGACGGCCGCCTCAGGACGTGTGCGCACTTCTTCATTCTTGCGACCAATCACAGTGTCGGTCTCAAGCTCACGCGTAGACTCTTCCACCATTACATAGCTAAGCTTTTGTTCATCTAGGCGGGGGTCATCGTGACGTAAGCGCTCTAATTTGTAATGGGGCGTCTCAAGATGCTTATTTGGAATCATTAAGACATGAACCTTAAAGCGAGACTCAATCTTGATAACCTCAGCACGTTTCTCATTTAAGAGGAAGGCAACGACATCGACTGGAACCTGACAGTGAATTGCAGCTGTGTTCTCTTTCATCGCCTCTTCTTGAATAATGCGCAATACCTGAAGGGCAGAGGATTCTGTATCACGAATATGGCCTGTGCCATTACACCGTGGGCATGTGACATGACTTGCTTCCGATAGGGCTGGTCGCAAACGCTGACGTGATAATTCCATCAAGCCAAACTTGGAGATCTTGCCGGTTTGAACCCGTGCACGATCATGACGAAGGGCGTCGCGTAAGCGATTTTCAACATCTCGTTGACTCTTCGCTGATTCCATATCAATGAAATCAATCACGATCAGACCGCCTAGGTCACGAAGACGCATTTGTCTAGCGATCTCATCGGCAGCCTCAAGGTTGGTACGAGTAGCAGTTTCTTCAATATCAGATCCACGTGTTGCACGCGCCGAGTTGACGTCAACCGATACCAAGGCTTCAGTGTGATCGATAACAATTGCTCCACCAGATGGTAGAGGGACGGTTCTGGAGTAGGCGGTCTCGATCTGATGCTCAATCTGGAATCGAGAAAACAGGGGCACATCGTCTTGATAGCGCTTAACTCGCGGTAAGTTATCTGGCATCACGACCGACATAAATGCCTGAGCTTGCTCATAGATATCATCGGTATCAATCAGGATTTCACCGATATCCGGTTGGAAATAGTCGCGGATTGCACGAATTACCAAGCTTGATTCAAGATAAATCAATAATGGCGCTGAGTTTCCCTTGACTGCTTCATCAATGGCTTTCCATAACTGCATGAGATAGTTCAGATCCCATTGCAATTCAACGGCATCGCGACCGATGCCTGCAGTTCTGGCAATAATGCTCATGCCATCAGGCACCTCTAACTGTGCCATCGCCTCACGCAGCTCTTGACGATCCTCCCCCTCGATACGACGGGATACTCCGCCTCCTCGGGGATTGTTGGGCATTAGAACGAGATAGCGACCAGCTAGGGAGACAAAAGAGGTCAGTGCAGCACCTTTTTGGCCCCGCTCTTCCTTTTCTACCTGAACAATAATTTCTTGACCTTCGCGCAAGGCATCTTTGATCGACGCATTGCGGACATCAATACCTTCCTTAAAGTAGGTGCGCGCAACCTCTTTAAATGGCAAGAAGCCATGGCGCTCTTCACCATAGTTCACAAAGCAGGCCTCGAGAGAGGGCTCAATGCGGGTAATGACACCTTTGTAAATATTGCCTTTGCGCTGCTCGCGTCCGGCGGATTCAATATCGATGTCGATTAATTTCTGACCATCAACAATTGCGACTCGCAACTCTTCCTGTTGCGTTGCATTAAATAACATGCGTTTCATAACACTCTCCTTCATGGGAGGCGCTTTTGTGCGACGCGAAGAGGATGACTAAGATTGTTCTAAGGAATAAATCCTCAGACATTAAGAGGTGAGAGAGTCTAAAACATTCCTCTACAGGAAATAACGATCAAACCAAGAATTCCATAGTTTGAATCTCACACCAACGCTCGCCACAGAGATCTCCTTAAGATCTCAATGTAGGCGCTCGCCTAAAAAAGGTCATCTGCTTCGTGGGTCGCGGCATACATCACGCCAACCCTGCGCCTCATTAAAACGGGAGAGGGGCAACCCCGGGAGTCTATTAATGGGCGACTCCAAGCTCCGGAATTCAAATCAATCTGGTAATAAATTACCTAGATCCTTGATTATAGGTCACAAAACGAATGACAATGGGGCCTATCACATGAGGAAAACCATTAATCCCGCCCCAAAAAAGAGCGTTTCTGCCAAGAAATCTAGTAAAACACCTGCATTACAGGCTGTTTTTGAGACCATTGGCCAGGATTCTGCTGGCCAGAGGCTTGATAATTACTTACTCCGCTGGGCTAAGGGTGTGCCCAAAAGCCATGTTTATCGAATTATTCGCTCCGGTGAGGTCCGCATTAATAAAAAAAGGGCCCTACCGACATCCAGGCTTGTCGAGGGCGATATTGTTCGCCTTCCGCCCACTCGGCTAGCCGAAGCCCCAAAAGCTGGTGCTGGGATTTCTCAGACGAAGGCAACTGAGCTGGCTGCAAAGATACCCACCCTGTTTGAAGATGATTATTTGCTCATCATCGATAAACCCTCCGGATTGGCTGTTCATGGTGGATCGGGTGTGAGTTTGGGGGCGATTGAGTTACTCCGGAAGGCAAGACCAGAGAGTAAGTTCTTAGAATTGGTTCATCGTCTAGACCGTGATACCTCTGGCATTTTGATCTTTGCAAAAAAACGTAGCGCTCTTGTAGAGATGCATCGACAGATCCGTGAGGGTTTAACGGATAAGCGTTATAGGCTCCTGGCTCATGGCGAGATTTCTCAAGGGGCTGGTACTGCGCAACTTAAGTTTCCCCTACTAAAGTATCTTTTGGAAAATGGAGAACGCAGGGTTCGGGTTGATCCAAAGGGTCAGGTTAGTCATACCAATCTTCGGGTCACGGAGATTCTAAAAAGTGATCTAGGCAGCATTACTCTTGCTGAAGCGCAATTGAAAACCGGTCGTACTCACCAGATTCGGGTGCACTTGCAAAAGATTGGCCATCCCATTTTGGGGGATGATAAATACGGTATTGATGATGAAGATAAACGTCTTAAGGTAAAGCATTTGTTCTTGCATGCTCACCTCGCAGTATTTGCGCACCCCAAGACACAGGAAAAAATGCGGATCGAGGCAGATGTACCAAAGGCATTCAGAGAATGGTTAACTCGGTGGGAGTGCAAGACTCTACCCATGCAAACATAAGAAAGAACTTTAGTGAAATACGAAGAGCGACGCTACGATTTGATTGTCTGGGATTGGGACGGAACCATTATGGATTCGACGCCCACGATTGTGCATTGCATCCAGCAGGCCTGCCGTGATCTTGATTTTCCGGTTCCGGATGATTCCATCGCCAGCTATGTGATTGGTTTGGGTGTGCAAGATTCATTACGTCGAGTGGCTCCTTCGGTCCATCCCGCGCGCTTTCCTGAATTAGTCGATCGGTTTCGTTATCACTATCTCTCTAAAGATCATGAACTTCACTTATTTGTAGGTATCAGAGAGTTATTAGAGGACTTAAAAAACAAAGGATTTTTGTTGGGCGTGGCTACCGGTAAGCCAAGGCGAGGGTTAAATCGCTCCTTGGACTTTCATGAACTCAAGCACATCTTTCATGACACTCGCACTGCCGACGAATCCTTTTCTAAGCCACATCCCGGCATGTTGCTAGACCTATCGGATAGTCTACAAGTACCGGTGCGCAAAATGTTAATGATTGGCGATACCACCCATGACCTTGAGATGGCTGAGTCCGCAGGGGTTGATGGAATAGCAGTAAGCTACGGCGCACATCCAGCCGATGCCTTGAGGTCTGCAAAATCTCTCGCCTGCCTTGATAATGTGGAACAGTTAGCTGCTTGGTTGTACAGTAATTTAGACATTCAGCATCCCGCCCCTATTGAGATAAGTAAATAGAGTTCACTATGGATACAAAGCAAAGCCCTGAATCAGAAAAATCCAACTCTCAATGGGAGCGAAACGCGCTTGAACTGCTCTTGCTTGAGAACTTAAAAGAGAATCGCAAGGCAAGGCGCTGGAAAGCTCTGTTAAGGATATTGAGTTTGTTTGTGTTGGTGGGCTTAATTTATCAAGTGTTTGATATTCAGTTGCCGGGTAGTGGTGGAAGTGGAAAACATACCGCCCTCGTGAGCATTGAGGGTGAGATTTCCCCAAACTCTATAGCAAATGCCTTGGATATCAATTCAGCGCTTACCGCAGCCTTTGAAAGCAAAGAGGCAGTTGGTGTCGTTTTGCGCATTAATAGCCCTGGTGGTTCACCCGTCCAGGCGGGCATGATTAATGATGAGATCAGACGTTTGCGAACCTTGCATCCTGAGAAACCCTTTTATGTAGTCGTTGAGGATGTATGTGCATCGGGCGGTTATTACATCGCCGTTGCTGGTGACAAGATATTGGTGGATAAGGCAAGTCTCGTAGGCTCTATTGGCGTGGTCATGGGCGGTTTTGGTTTTACAGGACTCATGGAAAAAATGGGCATCTCTAGGCGCTTAATCACAGCGGGGTCAGACAAAGGTATGTTGGATCCTTTCTCCAAAGAAAACCCCAAACAAGTTGAGATGGTTAAAAAAATGCTTGAGGACATCCATCAGCAATTTATTACAGTGGTAAAGCAGGGTCGTGGCGAACGCTTAAAAAATGATCCTGACATCTTTACGGGGCGCGTATGGAATGGCGAACAAGCTTTGCAATTGGGACTGGTCGATGGGTATGGCACGATTGACTCTGTGGCGCGCGATATTTTGAAAGCGCCTGATTTGGTTGACTACACACTCAAAGAGAATTTTGCTGAACGAGTCGCTAAGCGTTTTGGTGCCGAAACAGGCGCCGCAATTAGCAAAGCACTGATGCGTGGCGCAGAGATGCGCTAAGCCAGCATTAAAAAAATAGCAGGACGATTTTTTAAAACATCATTCATGCTGGATTGATTGGTAAATCGTTTTTGCCATTCGTTGATAGGGGCCGTCCAAATCCATTCGGTTTCAAGACTTAAGTCGATGGCTAGACATAGTTGAGTCTGAGGTAGGAGAGTGGCTAGGCAAGTTTCTAACATCGCCGTATTACGGTAGGGTGTTTCAATCCATAGCTGAGTTTCATGATTTTGTTTGGAGCGATGTTCAAGCTGTTTGATCTTTTTGGAGCGCTCGACAACATCAACCGGAAGGTAGCCATGAAAACTAAAGCATTGACCATTTAAACCGCTCGCCATTAAACCCAACAAGATCGAGCTTGGCCCAACCAAAGGTTTAACCCGTGCCCCCAAATGATGCGCCATATTAATGATCTCTGCACCAGGGTCAGCGACACCTGGAACCCCCGCTTCTGACATCAGGCCCACATCCTCACCCTGTATTAAGGGTTTTAGTAGTTCATGGGGTTTAAGACCAGTCTTGTTTTTACTCTGAGGTCCGCGCCATTCGTTCATTTGCATGCTTTGGAGAGGGTGACTCAAAGGAGTAATTTGGTTGACGGCGTTGAGTAGGGCTCTTGCGGTCTTTGCATCCTCAACAATCCAATTTTTGAGAGAGGCCATTTGGCAAAGAGCATCCGGTGGAATGACCCGCGATAATTGTGTCACTCGATCTTCTTCACCGAGGGTATTGGGCACTAGATATAAACATCCTAAGACGCTTGTATTTGAAGACTTAGACATGAGGAATTACAAAACCCGCTTCGCGTAAAAGGCCAGAGAGTGCAATTAGGGGTAGACCAATCAAAGCAGTTGGATCATCACTTTCTATTTGCTCAAGAAGAATGATTCCCATTCCTTCCGACTTGGCGCTCCCTGCGCAATCATAAGGTTTCTCAATCCGTAAATAATTCTCTAGGCTTTCATCAGGTAGATTACGAAAACGCACACGCGTGGGAACGCTAAGCGTTTTATATTCTTTTCCCTTAAGAAGACATAAGGCGGTATGAAAGACGACAGTTTGCCCTTGCATCTGTTTTAGTTGAGCAAGCGCTCGCTCATGATTACCAGGTTTGCCAATGATTTGGCCATGAAGGTCTGCGCTTTGATCGGAGCCAATAATCCATGCCTCGGGGAACTGTTTGCTAAGAGCACTTGCTTTTAATTGGGCGAGTCGCCGTGTCATTGTCTCTGGTAACTCATGCTTTAGGGGGGTCTCATCAACATCGGGAGACGCAATAGTAAATGGCAAACCCAAGCGCTCTAGCAGTTGGCGACGATAAATAGAGCTAGAAGCCAGAACAAGTTGTTTGGTATTTGCCATAAGAAAATTACATTGGGGAATTCAATATTGCAATATTGTGGCTTAGTTTCAAGACTCGTTTTAGACTTCTCCTATGAGTTCTCATTCTGCTTATCCAATCGTTCAGCTGGCAATCACCCCAAAATCCCTTGGGAAGATAGACATATTAGCCCCAGTTTCTTATGTTGGAGAGGGTTTCCTGAATCTGGCAGATTTCGGCAGATT
>DENG01000084.1:0-6416 GCA_002359975.1 Polynucleobacter sp. UBA2650 | reverse complement strand
AGCCCTTGGTATTTGAGTTTGGGCAGAAAAAACACTTTGTTTTTGTGAAAACTGAAGAAGAGGCTGACGATTTCCCCATGGACAATGACGCTGAAGAGGCAATGGTTGCCAGTCACAGCTTTGACCTCTTGGAGGCTATTGAGGATGAGATCTTGCTAGCTATCCCCAATGCCCCAAAACACTCCATTGAGGACTGCCAAATTAGCCAAGAGGGAGGGGGTACAGAACCCCAAAATCCCTTTAAGGTACTGAAAAGTCTGAAGAAATAGTATTAAATTGGTCACCGAATACGGGTTTTTACCTGTTTCTATGCTAGAATTCTTGCTTGCTTAGGAGTTCATTATGGCCGTCCAACAGAATAAAAAATCCCCTTCGAAACGTGGCATGCACCGCGCCCATGACTTTTTGACCGCCCCTGCAATTGCGGTTGAGTCCACTACTGGTGAGGCACATTTGCGTCATCACGTTTCTCCAAATGGCTACTACCGTGGTCGAAAAGTCGTTAAGACCAAAAACGACTAATTTCATATTGCTGGATTGAAGCGGCTCAAAGCCGCTTTTTTCTTAGACACAATCCACGTTGCAAATATAAAACAATGAGTGTGACCCTTGCAGTCGATGCTATGGGCGGAGATCATGGTGTCTCTGTGACTATCCCAGCCTGCTGCGATTTTTTGCAAGAACATCCTGATGCCATGGTAATAGCAGTAGGTGATCCAAAATTGCTTAATGAAGCCATTAAACAATGTAATGCAGAAATGCTTACTCGTTTTGAGATTATTGGCGCCACCGAAATTGTTCTGATGGATGACCCCATTGAGGTGGCATTGCGTCGCAAAAAAGATTCTTCTATGCGGGTTGCGATTACACAAGTTCAAGAAGGTAAAGCAGATGCCGTGATATCTGCAGGGAATACTGGCGCCTTAATGGCGATTTCTCGCTATCTCCTCAAAACTTTGGATGGTATTGATCGTCCCGCTATTGCAACGGCGATCCCAAATGAGCTAGGTAAGGGCACGACAGTATTGGATTTAGGGGCCAATGCAGATTGTGAGCCGATTCATCTTCTACAGTTTGCCCAAATGGCCGATGTGATGTTACGTGTCGTGAACGGTAATCCAAGCCCATCCATTGGCTTACTGAATATTGGTGAAGAGGTTATCAAAGGCAATGATGTTGTCAAACAAACAGCAGAGTTGTTAAGGCAAAGTAATCTCAACTTCTATGGCAATGTAGAGGGCAATGATATTTTTAAGGGAACAACTGATATTGTTGTCTGTGATGGCTTTGTGGGAAATGTAGTTTTAAAAGCCAGCGAAGGCTTAGCAAAGATGATGAGCGGCATGATCCGCGAAGAATTTAGTCGTTCACTGTTAACTAAATTAATGGGCTTGGCAGCACTCTTACCCTTGGGGAGGGTGCGTAAGCGAGTAGACCACCGCCGATATAACGGGGCGGTTTTATTGGGATTACGTGGTTGTGTGATCAAGAGTCATGGATCGGCGGATCGCTTTGCATTTAAGGTTGCCCTCGACCGGGCTTATGACGCTGCTAAGAACCGGATGGTTGATAAGATTGCAGAAACCTTTGGTATGAGGTCCGTATGAGCGCCGTTCGCTATGCACGCATTGCAGGCACAGGCAGTTATTTGCCAGAGCAACGCGTTAGCAACCAAGATCTCGTTGCACGTCTTGCAAAACAAGGTTTGGAGACCAGTGACGAGTGGATTAAAACCCGGAGCGGGATTTCTGCGAGACATTTTGCTGCAAATCATGAGCTAACGAGCGATTTAGCAGTCAAAGCAGCGCAAGCTGCACTGCAGTCAGCCGCATGCGCTGTCAGTGATATCGACCTCATTATTTTGGCAACGTCCACTCCTGATCATTTGGGTGGGTTTCCTAGTACGGCTTGCGTGATACAGGATAAATTAGGCGCCAAGCATGGGTGCGCAGCCTTTGATGTGCAGGCTGTCTGTGCAGGGTTTTCGTATGCCTTGAGCATTGCTGATGCATTTATTCGGGCTGGTGCGCATCAAAAGATATTAGTCATTGGCGCAGAAGTGTTCTCTCGTATATTGGATTTTACGGATCGCTCTACCTGTGTATTGTTTGGAGATGGCGCTGGCGCTGTAGTACTTGAGGCATCGGATCATCCTGGCATCTTGGCCAGTGCTTTGCATGCAGACGGTAGTCAGCGCAATATTTTGTGCGTGCCTGGACGAGCAATCTGTGGTGGTATCGAAGGCTCACCATTTTTGACCATGGATGGTCAAGCGGTTTTTAAATTAGCGGTGAAGGTTTTAGAGCAGGTTGCTAACGAGGTTTTAGAAAAGGCTAATATGACCGCTGATCAAATTGATTGGTTGGTTCCACATCAAGCCAATATTAGGATCATGGAGGGCACTGCGCGCAAAATGGGAATGTCGATGGACAAGGTAATTGTGACCGTTGCTGAGCATGGCAATACCTCGGCTGCATCGATTCCATTGGCTTTAGATAGTGGCATTCGTTCTGGTCACATTAAGCGCGGACAACACGTATTGCTTGAGGGAGTTGGTGGTGGCTTTGCTTGGGGTGCAGTAATCTTGCGCTACTAATTGATTAACTCCATATAAAACTATTTCATGAGATTGATATGACATTTGCATTTGTTTTCCCAGGACAGGGTTCTCAATCGGTAGGGATGCTAAATTCCCTTGCTGCTCGGACTGAGGTTCATGCCACTTTGCAAGAAGCATCCGATGCTCTTGGTGAGAATATCGGCAAATTAATTGCTGAAGGTCCCGCAGAGGCTTTGGCATTAACCACCAATACCCAGCCAGTGATGCTTACCGCAGGGGTCGCCTGTTATCGAGCTTGGTTGGCTGCTGGCGGACCAAAACCCAGCGTTATGGCTGGTCATAGTTTAGGCGAGTACTCCGCTTTAGTAGCTTCTGGCGTTATTAGTTTTAAAGATGCAGTTCCGCTAGTACGTTTTCGTGCTGAGGCAATGCAGTCAGCGGTCCCAGTTGGCACAGGCGGTATGGCGGCAATCTTAGGTTTAGAAGATACGATAGTTATTGAGGTATGCGCATCTGCCAGTGCGCAATCTGGAAAGATTGTGGAAGCGGTTAATTTCAATGCCCCAGGACAAATTGTGATTGCAGGTGCATCAGAGGCAGTCACCAAAGCATGCGAGTTGCTAAAAGCAGCCGGAGCTAAACGTGCCTTACCCTTACCGGTATCCGCCCCATTTCATTCCTCCTTGCTCAAGCCTGCGTCTGAGAAGTTAAAGACATACCTTGAGAATATTGAGTTTCATGTTCCTACCATTCCTGTAATTAACAATGTAGACGTGAGTATTTTGGATAATCCCGCTGCCATCAAGGACGCCTTGGTGCGCCAGGCTGCCAAACCAGTACGTTGGCAAGAAACAATTCGGGCAATGTCAGCGCGTGGCGTGGGTCAGGTGGTTGAGTGTGGCCCTGGTAAGGTATTAGCTGGCTTAACGAAACGAATTGACGATCAATTGCAGGGTATGGCATTGATGGATGAGGCCAGCCTCATGGAAGTCATGCAAACATTAAAATCGTAGACCTATTAAAGAGACAAGCATGAATTTAGATCTTAAAAATCAAATTGCTTTAGTAACAGGAGCATCCCGAGGTATTGGCCAAGCGATTGCGCAAGAACTTGCCGCGTGCGGCGCAACGGTTATTGGAACGGCAACCACAGAGTCAGGCGCACAAGCGATTGCAGCGCGCCTGCAAGCGCATGGCGGTACGGCTAAGGTTTTAAATGTCACCGATAACGCAGCGTGTGAAAGCATTATTGAGAGCATTGTTCAAGAATTTGGTCGCATCGACATTTTGGTCAACAATGCAGGGATTACTAAAGATAATTTGGCAATGCGGATGAAGGGTGATGAGTGGACCGATGTCATTTCTACTAACTTAAGTTCTGTATTTAAACTTTCGCAAGCGGTTATGCGACCTATGATGAAGGCACGAAGTGGCCGCATCATTAATATCACTTCGATTGTCGGACATATGGGTAATGCTGGACAGGCAAATTACGCCGCTGCAAAAGCAGGTGTAGCGGGAATGACTCGTGCCTTAGCGCGCGAGATTGGTAGCCGCAATATCACTGTAAATTGCGTTGCTCCCGGCTTTATTGACACGGATATGACGCGTGCGCTGAGTGAAGAGCAGCAAAATAGTCTTAAGGCAAACATTCCCTTAGCCCGTCTAGGCACCCCTGAGGATGTGGCTCATGCAGTGGCATTTTTGGCCTCCCCAGCCGCTGCCTATATCACCGGAACGACCCTGCACGTCAATGGCGGCCTATATTTAGCTTAATTATTCTAGTAAATTGAGACATCGGCTAACAAACTGATAAAATCCTGTAATTCGTTTTAACAAGCCCCGGAGGGAATGAATGGACAACATCGAACAACGCGTTAAGAAAATTGTGGCTGAGCAATTAGGCGTGCCAGAAGCAGACATTAAGAATGAGTCTTCTTTTGTGAATGACCTCGGCGCAGACTCTCTTGACACTGTTGAATTGGTCATGGCTTTAGAAGATGAGTTTGGTATTGAAATCCCAGACGAAGAAGCCGAAAAAATCACCACTGTTCAGCTTGCGATTGATTTCGCTAAAACGAAAGCTGGACAGGGCTAATATCATTATTTAGGCCAAGTCGTGCCCGCATTAAAACAACCACGTCGCGTGGTGGTCACTGGCTTAGGTCTGATTTCACCAGTAGGCAATTCAGTTGCGACCGCTTGGGATAACCTCATTGCGGGTCGTACTGGTATTGCCACCATAACAAAGTTTGATCACTCTGCACTAAGTGTTCACTTTGCTGGGGAAGTAAAAGACTTTAATGTCGAGGAATACGTCTCTGCTAAAGAGGCGCGCCATATGGATACTTTTATCCACTATGGCATTGCTGCTGGCACCCAAGCAATTCGTGACAGTGGTATCACGATTAGCGATCAAAATGCGGAACGTATTGGAGTAATGGTTGGCTCTGGTATCGGCGGCCTTCCCATGATCGAAGATACTAAGTCAGAGTTACTCTCGCGTGGCCCACGACGCATCTCCCCCTTCTTTGTACCTGGATCGATCATTAATATGATCTCAGGTCATCTCAGTATTTTGTTTAACCTCAAGGGTCCCAATGTGGCAGCAGTAACCGCTTGCACGACCGGTTTGCATAGCATTGGTTTGGCGGCTCGGTTAATTCAATATGGGGATGCTGATGTGATGGTTGCTGGTGGCGCAGAGTCGACTATTTCGCCATTAGGAGTGGGTGGTTTTGCAGCAGCTCGTGCACTCTCAACTCGCAATGATGATCCTGCGACTGCTTCACGTCCTTGGGATAAAGACCGCGATGGGTTTGTTCTCGGTGAGGGTGCCGGTGTGATGGTGCTAGAAGAGTATGAGCATGCTCGTGCTCGTGGAGCAAAAATCTATGCAGAGTTATGTGGTTTTGGGATGAGTGGTGATGCATACCATATGACTGCGCCCAATATGGATGGCCCAAGACGTTGCATGAACAATGCCTTACGAGATGCTGGTTTAAACGCCGATCAAATTCAATATGTCAATGCGCACGGCACATCAACTCCTTTGGGTGATAAAAATGAAACCGAGGCGATTAAAGCGGCTTTAGGTGATCATGCTAAAAAAGTAGTTGTGAACTCCACTAAATCCATGACCGGACACCTTTTGGGTGGCGCTGGCGGCTTAGAGTCCGTATTTACAGTTCTTGCACTGCACCATCAAAAGTCACCGCCTACTATTAATATCTTTAATCAGGACCCAGAATGTGATTTAGACTACTGCGCTAATGCAGCTAGGGATCTGAAGATTAGCTACGCGGTTAAAAACAATTTTGGATTTGGGGGTACTAACGGTACCTTGATATTTGGGAATACGCCCTAATATTGTCAGTATTGCAACTATTGGATTGAGTTAAGCTCAATTTCTTATGAAAAAAATCCTATTAGCGGTCTTTTCAGTCTTTAGCTGGGGGATCTTATCTTTTGCCCCTGTAACGCAGGCTCAAACGCCTCCTCGGGTTGCTTTGCCCGACTTTGTTGATTTAGTCGAAAAGGCAAGCCCTGCGGTTGTAAATATCCGCACCACCGAGAAGCCGGCTACTCAGCAGGCTCAGGGCGGTGCCCCTGGTATTCCTGATGAGCAAGCTGAATTCTTTCGTCGCTTCTTTGGTGTTCCATTACCTGGAGCGCCGGGTGGCCCCAAGGGACCACAAAATCGTCGGGGTCAACCTGAAGAGATTGAGCGCGGGGTAGGCTCAGGATTCATTATCGACTCCTCGGGTGTAGTGCTTACCAACGCTCACGTGGTTGAAGGTGCGACCACTATTTATGTCACCCTAACTGACAAGCGCGAGTTCAAGGCAAAGTTATT
>DENG01000121.1:10431-10679 GCA_002359975.1 Polynucleobacter sp. UBA2650 | reverse complement strand
ACTTTGGCTTGCACACCAAAATCATCGAGCTTGCGCTCTATTAACCGCGAGGTGAACTCCAGGGTCTCTGCAGAAATGGTTTCCTTGGCTTCGGGGACGGGGTCTAATAAAGACAGGGGGGGCAACTCAGAATCAGGGATTTCTACAAAGAGGGGTTGCTGCTTCTCGCGCTCAACCCGCTCACTCTTCACGATCTTCAGGGGCTGATTAAAGATTTGTACTTTGGGTGCCACCTCTTCACGAATGCG
>DENG01000121.1:2236-10423 GCA_002359975.1 Polynucleobacter sp. UBA2650 | reverse complement strand
TCGCGCAGACGCCGAATCCCTAACTCGATATAGCGACCCACTTGCTCTGAGAGGCTTAACCACGAGAAATGTAAAAAGAGGGACAAGCCTACAGCCAAACCAAATAACAAAATGAGTGTGGATCCTGTAAAGCCAAATGCCATTTGCAAGGGATCACCAATCACTTCGCCCAAAATACCACCGGGGGGCCTTGGGAGCTCCCACTGGAGGGAGTGCAGACGGATCGACTCAAGGCCCATGCTACAGACTAAGGTGAGAGCAAAACCTAACCACCGTGTTAACAGCGACTCTGGTTTGATATTGGGATCAGGAGGAAGGGGAACGCTCCACAACTCGCGCCATTGGCTAATGACGCGTCGTGCAAACAAAATGACCCACCAAAAAGCCGAGGCCCCAAAAACATAGAACATCAAATCGGCGGTCCAGGCTCCCATCCGACCGCCAATGTTCTTGGGGGTCTCAAAACTAGCATGCGACCAAGCGGGGTCTGATTTAGTGTAAGTCACTAAGACTGCAAAGAGTCCTAGGCAAATTGCCAATAGGAGGAACCAGCGCACTTCAGCAAATAAACGAGACATCTTTCCGGTTCCGCTATCCGGAGGCAATGGGGTCCTAGTTTGTGGGTACGAGCTACGTGGCATGTTCTGATGATTGTAAACAAGGCTAAGCCCTAGGACCCTATAATTTACCCATGAATACCACTACCAAACACTCCAAAGTTCTAATTCTGGGCTCAGGCCCTGCCGGCTATACCGCGGCGGTCTATGCTGCCCGGGCAAACCTCAAACCCACCTTAATCACAGGTCTTGCTCAAGGCGGTCAACTAATGACCACCACCGATGTCGAGAACTGGCCCGCCGACCCCAATGGAGTCCAAGGCCCAGAGCTCATGGATCGGTTCTTAAAGCATGCCGAGCATTTCAATACCGAGATTATTTTTGATCACATTCATACTGCCGCCCTGACCGAGAAGCCAATTCGTCTGGTTGGTGACTCAGGCACTTATACCTGCGATGCGCTGATTATTTCGACGGGTGCCTCGGCACAATACCTAGGTCTACCCAGTGAAGAAGCCTTCATGGGTCGCGGAGTCTCGGGCTGTGCAACCTGCGATGGTTTTTTCTATAAGGGTCAAGATGTATGCGTGGTTGGTGGAGGTAATACTGCGGTTGAAGAAGCTCTCTACCTCACTGGAATTGCTAAGACCGTGACCGTCATACATCGACGTGACAAATTCAGAGCAGAGCCCATTCTGAATGACCGCCTGATGGCTAAAGTTGCTGAGGGCAAAGTAATCCTTAAGCTCCACTCAACCCTAGATGAGGTCTTGGGTGATGCAAAGGGTGTGACTGGGGTACGCATTAAAAAGCAAGATGGCTCTAAAGAAGATATTGCGGTCTCTGGCGCCTTTATTGCGATTGGTCACAAACCCAATACTGATTTATTCACGGGTCAACTCGACATGCATAACGGTTACATCAAAACGCATTCCGGGCTTGAGGGCAATGCAACCGCCACCAACATCCCCGGTGTCTTTGCTGCTGGTGATGTGCAAGACCATATCTATCGTCAAGCTATTACTAGCGCCGGCACAGGATGTATGGCGGCTCTCGATGCCCAACGCTATTTAGAGGGTCTAGAGTAAAGAGTTTTACTAAATCAAGAGCTTTACTAAGCAAAACGCCCAGCAATGCTGGGCGTTTTTCTATCTAAAAACTTCTTTTATCGCATCACTGGCAACAGGGGCACGATTAAGAGTGCCACGATGTTAATGATTTTGATCAGTGGGTTTACCGCTGGTCCAGCTGTATCTTTGTAGGGATCGCCAACGGTATCTCCGGTCACTGCAGCTTTGTGAGCCTCAGACCCTTTGCCACCATGGTTACCTTCTTCGATGTACTTCTTGGCATTATCCCAAGCGCCGCCACCAGTACACATCGAGATCGCTACAAACAGGCCAGTAATGATGGTGCCCATTAATAAGCCACCTAAGGCTGCTGGTCCCAATAAGAGTCCTACCAAAATTGGCACCACTACTGGCAAGAGTGATGGAATGATCATCTCTTTAATAGCAGCGCCTGTGAGCATATCAACGGCTTTGCCATACTCTGGCTTCGCAGTGCCCTCCATGATTCCGGGGATCTCTCTAAATTGGCGACGCACTTCTTCCACCACGGCGCCTGCACAGCGACCAACCGCCTCCATCGCCATCGCACCAAACAAGTAAGGAATTAAACCCCCAATAAAGAGGCCGATGATCACCATGTGATTAGAGAGATCAAAGGTAACTTGTTGACCGATTGCCTCTAAGGCATGGGTATAGTCTGCAAAGAGCACTAAGGATGCAAGACCTGCTGAACCAATTGCATACCCTTTGGTCACAGCCTTGGTGGTGTTACCTACCGCATCTAATGGATCGGTGATATCACGCACGGAGTCTGGCAAGCCTGCCATCTCAGCAATACCGCCTGCGTTATCCGTAATCGGACCGTATGCATCGAGTGCCACCACAATACCGGCTAATGAAAGCATTGCGGTTGCAGCAATTGCAATGCCATACAAACCAGCTAAGTAATAAGCTGCGTAGATTGCAATACATACAAAGATAACTGGGTAAGCGGTTGAGCGCATCGATACGCCTAAGCCCGCAATGATGTTAGTGCCGTGACCCTTGGTTGATGCTTCTGCAATATGCTTCACTGGCTTGTAGTCGGTACCGGTGTAGTACTCCGTGATCCAGACCAAACCTGCGGTTAAGAGTAAACCAACAATGGAAGAGCAGAACAAGCGCCACTGGCTTCCTTGAATGCCTAGAGCGTCATCCGGAACAATTAAGTTGGTTGCAAAGTAAAAACCAATTAAAGAAATTACCCCAGAAATAATCAATCCCTTATACAGAGCGGGCATAACGTTTTTCATACCCGGGCTTGCCTTGACAAACGAGCAGCCAATGATGGAGGCAATAATCGAGATGCCGCCCAATACAAGTGGGTAGACCACTGCCGCTACTGGCGCACCCACCACCATTAAGGCACCTAAGACCATGGTTGCAATCAGAGTCACTGCATAGGTCTCAAAGAGATCCGCTGCCATACCAGCGCAATCACCGACGTTATCGCCGACGTTATCTGCAATCACTGCAGGATTGCGCGGATCATCCTCAGGAATACCAGCCTCAACCTTACCAACGAGGTCAGCACCAACGTCAGCCCCTTTGGTGAAAATGCCGCCACCTAGACGCGCAAAGATCGAGATGAGAGAGGAGCCAAACGCTAAGCCAATCAAGGGATGCAAAATATCCGACAGGTCTTGGCCGTTATCGAGCGACACTAACAACATAAAGAAGAGTCCAACACCTAGGAGGCCAAGACCAACTACCAACATACCGGTAATGGCGCCACCTTTGAATGCCACATTGAGGGCCTCGTTCATACCAACCGTGGCCGCTTGCGCTGTTCTGACATTGGCGCGAACAGAGACGTTCATGCCAATGAAACCGCAGGCGCCGGATAACACCGCACCAATCACAAACCCAATGGCCGTGGCGAGATCCAGAAACACTGCGATCAGGATGGTTAGAACGACTCCAACGATCGCAATGGTTTTATATTGACGTGACAGATAAGCGGCCGCCCCTTGCTGAATCGCCTCAGCGATCTCCATCATTTTGGCGTTGCCAGTATCTTGCTTGAGAATCCAGGTTCGCATGACAAACCCGTAGATCACTGCTAGTACTCCACAGATCAATGCAAAGTACAACCCGTATGTGACATTAATCATGCTGCATAACTCCCTTAATGAAATTCATCATGTATTGCCTATATTTAGGCTAAATCATAGTCCAGGGCTGAAAGCCTTAAAATAGGACTTGTTTAGCCCTCAAAGTATCCAACAGATTTTGATCTTTCCTGCTTTGCTAAGATCAGGGTAATTACTGAGCAGGCTGGTTTATTTGATTAATTTGGAGCATGTATGAGTCTTGACAACGTCACCCCCGGTAAAAAGATCCCAGAAAACTTTAACGTCATCATTGAAATCCCGATGAACGCCGACCCCATCAAATACGAGGTCGATAAAGAAACTGGGGCGATCTTTGTGGACCGCTTCATGGGCACGGCCATGCACTATCCCTGTAACTATGGCTATATCCCCAAAACCATTGCCGGCGATGGCGACCCAGTAGATGTCTTGGTGATTACGCCCTTTCCATTAATCCCTGGAGTGGTGGTGAGTTGTCGCGCCCTTGGCGTTTTACAAATGCAAGATGAAGCGGGTGATGATGCCAAACTCTTGGCCGTTCCAGAAGATCGCATCTTATCGATCTATAGCCACTGGGAGAGCTCAGACGATATTAATCAAATGCGTCTACAGCAGATACAGCACTTTTTTGAGCACTACAAAGATCTAGAAAAGGGTAAGTGGGTCAAGATTAAAGGTTGGGGATCCATTGCGGATGCCCAAAAAGAAATCCTTGAGGGCATTGATCGTTATCAGAAAGAGAAAAAATAACGATGTGCTCCAGTAGGGTGCTGAGGTAAGCAAGGTGGGAGATCGTTCTCCAATAAAAATCGCTTTGGCACAAATCAATCCTCTTTTGGGGGATTGCAGTGCCAATGCAGAACTCATCTATCAAGCAGCCAAGGATGCTCATGGTCAAGGCGCATCCCTACTCCTAAGTCCTGAGTTGTCGCTAACCGGCTACCCCCCCGAAGACCTACTCTTACGTCCAGCCTTCATTGCCGATACACAAAGAGTCTTGCATCATTTATGTGAACGTTTAGCAGTGTTTCAGGGTTTAGCGGTCATTGTGGGGCATCCCAGTCAAGATGCTTTGGGATTGCACAATACGGCTTCAGTATTACAAGATGGTCAGGTAATTGCGAGCTATCACAAACAGGTCCTACCCAATCATGAGGTGTTCGATGAGAAGCGCTACTTTGTAGCTGGTAATGCACCGTGCGTGTTTACCCACCAGGGCTTAAAGCTAGGGGTCTTACTATGTGAGGATATTTGGCATGCAGAGCCTGCAGCAAATACCAAGAAAGCTGGCGCAGAAGTATTACTGGTTCTAAATGCCTCGCCCTATCACCTTGAAAAAGACAATACCCGTTTAGCTGTTCTCAAAGAACGCACCCAAGCCACTGGTTTGGCAGTTGTCTATCTCAATATGGTGGGCGGTCAAGATGAACTGGTGTTTGATGGTGGCTCATGCGCCCTAAACGCAAAGGGTGAGTTGGTTTTGGCCATGCCTCAATTTAAAGAAGCGCTTGCCGTTCTTACAATCCATGATGGCCAACTCTTGCTCGGTGAAATTACTCCGCCCCTAACGCTTGAGGCTCAGGTCTACTCGGCCTTGGTTTTGGGTACGCATGATTACGTTCATAAAAATCGATTCCCGGGTGCCATCATTGGTCTATCAGGGGGCGTCGACTCTGCTTTAGTGCTAGCGATTGCCGTTGATGCTCTCGGTGCTGACCAAGTGCGTGCAGTGATGATGCCATCGCCTTACACGGCAGAGATCTCATGGATCGATGCGCGCGAGCTCGCTAAAAACTTGGGGGTGCAATACGACGAGATCCCAATTAGTCAACCCGTTGATGCAATCGAAAATGTTTTGCGTAATCAGTTTGCCAATCTCAAACCCGATGCTACGGAAGAGAATATCCAAGCGCGGGTACGAGGCACCCTCTTGATGGCGCTCTCCAACAAGACCGGACGACTGGTGCTCACCACGGGCAACAAGAGTGAGATGGCCGTAGGCTACTGCACCCTTTATGGTGATATGGCCGGGGGCTTTGCGGTCATTAAAGATATTGCCAAGACTCTGGTGTACAAACTCTGTCACTACCGCAATCAAATCCAAGAGATTATTCCCAAGCGGATTCTGACGCGCGCGCCCTCGGCTGAGTTGCGCCCTAATCAAACCGATCAGGATAGCCTGCCAGCCTATGAAGTGCTTGACGCTATCTTGATGCGTTATATGGAGCAAAAC
This sequence comes from Polynucleobacter sp. UBA2650, assembly GCA_002359975.1. GTDB lineage: Bacteria > Pseudomonadota > Gammaproteobacteria > Burkholderiales > Burkholderiaceae > Polynucleobacter. The sequence goes on along the minus strand of DENG01000121.1, from coordinate 4,431 downwards.
CAATCCAGCGCTGAAATCATTGCGGCCGGCTATGAGGCCGAAGCAGTCTCTAAAGTAACCCGCTTAATCCAACTCAATGAATACAAACGCCGTCAGTCTCCGCCGGGTGTGCGGATTACAGCAAGAGCATTTGGACGAGACTGGCGCTACCCCATTACTTCTGGAGCAAAGCTCTAGGCCTTCAAACCTTGGGGATATATCCCCCTCCCCATTCCTTGGGTATGATTGGGTCAAAAGGAGACTTTTATGAAACTCATTACATCCATTATCAAACCCTTTAAGTTAGATGAAGTGCGTGAGGCCTTGGCTGAAATTGGCGTGACTGGCTTAACGGTCACTGAAGTGAAAGGCTTTGGACGCCAAAAGGGTCATACTGAACTTTATCGCGGTGCTGAATACGTAGTCGACTTCTTGCCCAAAGTGAAAGTAGAGGTTGTGGTTCCAGATGATCGCCTAGACTCCGTTACGGAAGCGATTGTTAAAGCAGCCCGCACAGGCAAGATTGGGGATGGCAAGATTTTTGTGAGTCCTATCGAACATGCAATCCGAATTCGGACGGGTGAACAGGATGATGCGGCAGTCTAGATTGTTCTAGAAAGGAACTTCTTCCAAAGTAATGCTTTTCGCATTTTGATCCTCAACCCGAACTTTGTATCCTTGAAAAAAGATATCTGCTTGGGCAAGCCCTGAGGTCATCAGCACAAAAGGCGCTTTACCAAAAAATGAGTGCGAGCCGTTTACATCCAGAGACTTTTTCTCAAGTTTTCCAGTCGCGTCTTTGACGCACACCACCTGCTTGATCTTCGTTGAAATATAGATCATGTTCCCCGCCTTAGAAGGGCTTGGGGATCGATAAGTGGTCTGATTGGCATCAAGGGCGGGACAGTTTTCAGAACTTGTGCTGGGAGCCACAGCAGCTACTGCTGGAACAACGGCAACAGGAGTAGGCGACGGACAACTCACTGAGGTCGGGCTAAGCGGAGCATCCTCTTTCTTTGCCGAACTATTGGCGGTATTTTCAATCGATTCTGTTGGCAACTTGGCAACGATCGACTCAGCATTCTTATCTTTTGCTGGTAGCTCAATATTCAAAACGATAGCCACCACAATTGCAGCAAGCGCAAAGAAAGCATACTTAGTCTTTGATGGCTTCACTTCTTTTTCTTCAGCGGGAGGGTCAAAGCGTTCAAGACGCTCTGGCGTTTTTTCTACCACAGGGGGAACTGGTGGAGCTGCCGGAATAGATTGAGGCTCTGGTAAATCAGTCTGCTCTGATTGAATAGGCTCTTCAGACGATTGGATATCCTGAACTAAGTCAGGACCAAAATCAAATACCTCTTCGAATGGAAGTCCTAAATATTCAGCGACTCGTTTGGTCGCGGAAACCTTAATCGCTAATGAATAAAAATGGCTTCGTTCACCACACTCGATTTGCTCAATTTGCTTTACAGAAAAACAAAGGTCTTTCGACATTTTAGGAATTGAGATTCCCTTAGCTTCGCGAGCCTTTTTAATAACATCCGCACGAATATCAGGTAGTTTGTGATCGTTAGCCACTATGTCTCTTTTTGTATAAATATCAGATATTTAGATACTTTATAAATTATTCCAAATATAACCTAAATTTATTATCCAAACTATGTTCTTTAGGGCTAATTTAGCTCTAGATGGTATCGAACGAGGTCCTGAAGTGAACTGGCCCTCATTTTTTCCATTACGCGCGCTTTATGGACCTTAATGGTCGCATCGGTTGTGCCCAGTCTCTCTGCTATTTCTTTATTCATAAGCCCCTCTACTAGCAAGGCACAAACCTCTTTTTCTCTGGGGGTCAAGGTATTAAAGTTCTTCTTGATCTCGCTAACTTTTAATATTCGCTTAAATTGCTTTTGGTCATATTCCAAGGCATCTCGGATTGCATTTAATAGCTCCTCGAGATTAAACGGTTTAAATAAGAAATCTAAGGCTCCTTTCTTTAGCCCTTTTACGATCTCTTGAGGATGGCTTTGACCACTTAAAAAGATAATTGGAGTTGTAAATCCTATTTTTTCTAAGCGCTCCATCAAGTCCAAACCGGTGATATCAGGCATTTGCATATCGAGCAAAATAACTGCGGGGCAGACCAATTTATTACTGGTTAAAAATGAGGATGCACTCTGATAGTCATAGACCAAATAACCTACGTCGCGCAACATTCG
>DENG01000121.1:0-2134 GCA_002359975.1 Polynucleobacter sp. UBA2650 | reverse complement strand
CCGTTGATGGGATGGATTCATTTTTAGCAATTTAACCATCTCGTGGTGCTTAAGATATTAGCCTTACAGCCAATGATGAGCAATCTCTTAAAATGGCATCTTTAATAGAAAACCCAGAAATTACCCATGAAAACCTATTTATGCATTGTTTGTGGCTTTATTTACGACGAAGCTAGCGGCCGCCCTGAGGACGGCATCGCTCCTGGAACAAGCTGGGATCAAGTCCCATCAGACTGGGCCTGCCCAGACTGTGGAGCAGGCAAGGATAGCTTTGAAATGATGGCAATTTAGGCAATTCTTACTTCCCCCCTTCACAGCAAGCCCAGAATGGTTTCATCTGGCAAAATAAGCCCTTACCAAGCCCTTTGACCTCTATTGGAGAGCACATTACATGTCAAACAGCAACTCATCCTCACCTAAGCGTCTAAACGAGCGCTCCCGTATGGTTACAGAAGGGGTGGCAAGAGCACCTAATCGCTCGATGTATTACGCCATGGGCTACAAAGAAGAGGATTTTGTGAAGCCCATGGTGGGCGTTGCCAATGGCCACTCCACGATTACGCCTTGCAATAGTGGTTTACAGAAATTAGCCGATGCAGCAATTGCTGCACTGGAATCCTCAGGGGCTAAGGCCCAAGTTTTTGGCACCCCAACGGTATCGGATGGTATTGGCATGGGTACCGAAGGCATGAAGTACTCCCTTGTCTCACGCGAAGTGATTGCTGACAGTATTGAGGTATGCGTTAATGGCTTATGGCAAGACGGTGTGGTGGTGATTGGTGGCTGCGATAAAAATATGCCTGGTGGCATGATCGCTCTAGCACGAACCAATGTTCCGGGTATCTATGTCTATGGTGGCACGATTAAAGCGGGTCACTACAAGGGCAAAGATCTCAATATTGTGTCTGCCTTTGAAGCCGTTGGCGAATTTACGTCCGGACGATTGACCGAAGAAGACCTCAAAGGGGTCGAGCAAAACGCCTGCCCAAGTAGCGGCTCCTGCGGTGGTATGTATACCGCCAACACCATGAGCTCGTCCTTTGAGGCATTAGGTATGAGCCTACCCTACTCCTCCACCATGTCCAATGTGGATCAAGAGAAAGTCGATAGTGCTGCCGAATCGGCACGTGTTTTGGTTGAGGCAATCAAGAAAAATATTCGTCCGCGCGACATCATCACCAAGAAGTCCTTAGAAAATGCTGTGAGCGTCATCATGGCTGTTGGTGGCTCTACCAATGCGGTCTTGCACTTTTTAGCCATTGCCAGTGCCGCTGAAATTGATTGGACCATCGATGACTTTGAGCGGATTCGTAAGCGCGTTCCGGTCATTGCTGATATGAAACCCTCGGGCACTTATTTGGCACCCGATCTCCATCAAGCTGGCGGCATCCCTCAGATCATGAAGATCTTGTTAGATGGTGGACTGCTTCATGGCGACTGCATCACGATCAGCGGGCAAACCATTGCGGAAGTTTTGAAAGATATTCCCTCAAAACCACGAGCCGATCAAAAAGTAATACGCACTCTTGATAATCCAATCTACGCCCATGGTCACCTAGCGATCCTAAAAGGCAATATCTCGCCAGAAGGTTGCGTAGCAAAGATTACAGGCCTTAAAAATCCTTCCATCACCGGTCCAGCTCGGGTATTTAACTCTGAAGATGAAGCCATGGCAGCCATCATGGCTCAGAAAATTAAAGCGGGTGATGTTGTGGTCATTCGCTACGAAGGTCCCAAAGGAGGACCCGGCATGCGCGAAATGTTAGCGCCTACTTCTGCTCTTGTGGGCCAAGGCTTAGGAGAGAGTGTTGGACTCATTACCGATGGGCGCTTTTCTGGTGGCACTTGGGGCATGGTTGTTGGCCACGTTGCCCCCGAAGCATTTGTTGGCGGTACGATTGCCTTAATTCAGGAAGGGGACTCTGTCACCATCGATGCCCACCAATTACTCATTCAACTCAATGTGGATGAATCGGAAATCACAAAACGGCGTCAAGCTTGGTCTCCTCCAAAGTCCAAATACACCCGCGGTCTCTTAGCTAAATATGCTAGGCTTGTAAGCAGCGCTAGTAAGGGCGCCGTAACCGATCTCAATTTAGGATAAGTGTATGCAACTGATTTGGATTGGTGGATC
>DENG01000091.1:2753-7140 GCA_002359975.1 Polynucleobacter sp. UBA2650 | reverse complement strand
GCTTGCTCAAAGGCTTTGCCATACTTATCATGCAAATCCGGGGTGGTTGATGGGGAAAATAAAGTCCAATCACCGTTTTCCATCACCCTCTTCATAAACAAATCCGGAATCCAGTTCGAGGTATTCATATCATGGGTACGACGACGATCATCGCCCGTGTTCTTACGTAATTCCAAGAACTCTTCAATGTCTAAATGCCAGGTTTCTAAGTAGGCGCAGACTGCACCCTTGCGTTTACCGCCTTGATTAACTGCAACGGCTGTATCGTTGACCACCTTAAGGAATGGCACCACACCCTGTGACTTTCCATTTGTACCCTTGATATGACTTCCTAGAGCACGAACATTGGTCCAATCATTACCTAGGCCACCTGCAAACTTAGACAAGAGAGCGTTCTCTTTTAATGCTTCGTAGATACCATCAAGGTCATCGTCAACGGTCGTCAGGTAGCAACTAGATAACTGTGAACGTAAGGTAGCCGAGTTAAACAAAGTTGGGGTGCTTGACATAAAGTCAAAGGTAGAAAGAATCTCGTAGAACTCAATGGCACGACGCTCGCGCTCTGGCTCATTTAAGGCGAGACCCATCGCCACCCGCATAAAGAAGGCCTGCGGCATCTCAATACGATGATCCTCAATGTGTAAGAAATAACGGTCGTACAGGGTTTGCAGGCCAAGGTAATTGAACTGCAAATCTCTGTCGGCGCTAAGAGCAGATGAGATCTTAGCTAAATCAAACTCGAGTAAGCGCGGATCAAGCAGTTCAGCTTCGATGCCCTGGCGGATAAATTGTGGGAAATAATTCGGGTACTCGGCTTGCATATCGCCTTGCAAAACCTCACGGCCCAAAATCTCTTTACGGATCACGTGCATCAAAATACGTGCAGTAACTTGACTATAAGCAGGATCTTTTTCGATCAAAGTCCGCGAAGCCAAAATCGCCGAGTCATAGACCTGCGCCATTGGCACGCCATCGTATAAGTTCTTAATGGTCTCGCTCATGATCGGGCTAGCATCAATATGATTTCCCAATCCTTCACATGCAGCCTCAATCACCGTTCTGAGACCAACAACATTGAGGGGTTTGCTAACACCATTATCGTTGACCTGAACGGAGGGTAATGCGGCATCGGCAGCCTGATCTTGACTTGCACTTTGCTGGGCAGCGCGCTCTTGATTACGCTTCTCGCGATAAAGGACATAAGCGCGTGCAACATTATGCTCACCACTGCGCATTAAGGTCAGCTCAACTTGATCTTGAATATCTTCTATATGAAATGTGCCGCCATTGGGACGGCTGCGCAATAAAGCGCGCACTACGTTTTGGGTTAGCTGTTCTACCTGCTCACGAATCCGAGCCGAAGCGGCTCCCTGGCCTCCGTTCACAGCCAAAAATGCCTTGGTAACAGCAATTGCAATTTTGGATGGCTCAAATGCGACTACAGAACCATTACGCCGAATAATTTTGTAGTCCGAGAGTTGCGTTGCTTGCGCCAGACCCACGCCACCCGCTACAAAATTCGCGGATGGGGTTTGGGTCAAACTAGCCCCTGCGCCGAGACCGCCTTGGTTTACTGGACTTGATTGGCCTGCAGCTTGAGGATCGGCGAAGGTCATATTACTCCTGCTATATGTATATTTTTATTGAAAAAAGGCTAATTTACAGAAAAAACACTAGATGTAGTGTTTTTCTATCGCCCTAGACACTAAGTATAGGCAAATATTTTAAATTTGGTAAGTCTTTTCTGACTCTATTTATTGGTAATTTCCCTATTAATTTCGAAAAAATCTGTTCTGCTGATACTAAGTAAGCAAACGCTTACCCATTGAACTAATGCTTAGCGAGAAGCGCTCCCAAAGGGTAATTTCTCTTCTGATAGCTTTGCTATTTTTGTTAAGCGCACCCAATCAAAGGATGGTCCGGGGTCCGTCTTCCGCTCTGGAGCAATATCACTATGCCCCGCAAACTGAAGGTCTGGATATTTCTTAAGCAAAACCCCGGTCACCTCGGCCAAGCTCGCGTATTGCTCATTTGTAAATGGGGTATCTCCATCGCCCTCTAACTCGATGCCAATCGAAAAATCATTGCATTTCTCGCGTCCACAAAATTGCGATACACCCGCATGCCAAGCGCGTTTATGAAGGGACACAAATTGTGTTGTTTTTCCCCTCCGGTCTATGAGAAAGTGGCTCGATACCTTTTGGTTAGCAATCTGCTCAAAGTAGGGATGCGCCTTGGGATCTAAATTATTCTGAAAGAAATCAACAATATTCCGCCCTCCAAATTCACCGGGCGGCAAGCTAATGTGATGGATCACCGCCAAATTGATGGCTATATCCTCTGGTCGTTCGTCAAAATTTGTCGATGCGCACCATTGCGCTTTACCCCACCAGCCCTTTTGGCTAATGCTATCGCGGTGCTCTGTGCAGCAGTAATAACGTCCGTCTTGGGGAAGCGCATCGTTTTGGGGCAGGTGAAGATCGCAATACGAACAGGAGACCATCCGCTGGGAGCTCGTTAAGGGGGTATCTCCTTGCCGAATCTTTTTATCAGCTGTCTGAGCCTTGCTTTTCTTTTTAGCGATCAGCCACCAATAAGCAAGCCCCAGCCCTAAAACCAATAATGCCCACTTAAGCAAGGCTATACTCGCTGCAAAATAACTTCAGCGACAAAACGAGTTCCCGCATAGGTCAGGAGTAGGGCAAGAAATCCACCCAAGACCCATCGCACCGCACTTGGCCCTCGCAGACCAACTCGAATACGAGCGACTACAAGCCCTGTAAATAAAGCCCAGGAGAGGAGCGCAAATACTGTTTTGTGGTCAAACACTAAGGGCTTACCAAATAACTCTTGCGAGAAAAATAGTCCCGAAAATACAGTCAATGTTAATAAAACATAGCCCACATAAAGCAAGCGAAATAAAAAGCTTTCCATGGTCAATAAAGGCGGCAAACTCTCGACCCAAGTAGGTGAGCCTGCCATGCCATTTGCCATACCCTTGCGTAAAGCCCGATCTTGGACATTCATGAGCACCGCTAGCATCGCAGCCAGGCTAAAGAAACCGACCGCAAAGGTAGCCACAATAAAGTGCGCCTTAAACCAAGGATCAGCAACTGCACGCTGGGAAATTACCGATCCGGGGAATAAGTCAGGTAAGACAGCACAAAACATCGCCATACTAATCGCCATCAAGCGCAGACTAGAGATGGGCAAAAAGAAGCTTTGAATCCAATAAAAACTGAGTCCTACCCAGGCCATTAAAGAAAGGTCTTGAGCAAAGCCGAATACAAAGGTATCACCGTTAAAGATGGAATCATGCAATAAGGTTCCGTGAATGATTAAGACGATCAATATCAAGATTTGCACTAAACCGATAAAAAATGGGGTCTCGGGTCGTTTTTGGTCGCGATAGCCCAAAACGACGATCAATAAGAGGTAAAGAATGGATGGCAACCAGCCAAATCCTGAGTAACCTAAAATAGTCATTTCGAAAGTCTAATCGATAAATGCTAGAGAACCTGACCGACCGCTTAAGTCGTGTGGTTAAAACCATGCGGGGTCAAGCACGCCTCACAGAAAGCAACACCGCAGAGATGTTACGCGAGATCCGTCTAGCCCTTCTTGAAGCTGACGTTGCTCTCCCTGTCGTGAAGAGCCTGATGGAGCAAATCAAGTTCAAGGCCCTTGGTGAGGATGTGGTTGGAAGCCTCACCCCGGGTCAAGCATTAGTTGGGGTCGTACAGCGTGAGCTGTCTCTTATGATGGGGGGTGATGAGGGGCAGAGTGGTAAGTTAAATTTAGCCACCCAACCCCCAGCTGTGATTTTGATGGCAGGCCTTCAGGGTGCCGGTAAAACCACATCTGTTGCCAAGCTTGCCAAGTTTTTACAAGAGAAGCATAAGAAAAAAGTATTAACGGTCTCTTGCGATATCTATCGTCCTGCCGCGATTGAACAGCTTAAGACGGTTAGCGCACAAGTCGGAGTTGATTTTTTTCCAAGCACCGTCGAACAAAAACCCATTGATATTGCTTATGCGGCGCTTGACTGGGCAAAGCGCCATTACCACGATGTCTTGATTGTGGATACTGCCGGTCGTCTAGGTATTGATGCACAAATGATGCAAGAAATTAAATCCTTGCATACCAATCTAAACCCGATTGAAACTCTCTTTGTAGTCGATGCAATGCTTGGTCAAGACGCCGTGAATACGGCTAAAGCTTTCCATGAAGCATTGGCACTCACAGGGGTCATTCTGACCAAATTAGATGGCGACTCCCGAGGTGGCGCAGCGCTCTCGGTGCGTCACATCACTGGCGTACCGATTAAGTTCATTGGTGTTTCTGAAAAAATGGATGGGCTCGAAGCCTTTGATGCGGAGAGAATGAC
>DENG01000091.1:1893-2696 GCA_002359975.1 Polynucleobacter sp. UBA2650 | reverse complement strand
ATTCAAAAGGGTGGTTTTGATCTTGGTGATTTCCGTGAACAGATCATGCAAATGCAAAACATGGGTGGCATGGCGAATTTACTTGATAAGCTGCCCAGTCAAATAGCTCAACAAGCGAGTAAAGCCAATTTGGGGATGGCCGATAAACAAATGAAGCGCATGCAAGGCATTATCGACAGTATGACCCCCTTAGAGCGCGCCAAGCCAGAGTTATTAAAGGCAAAGCGTAAGCAACGTATCGCTGCAGGTGCGGGAGTCCAAGTTCAAGAGGTCAATCGCTTACTTACTCAATTTGAACAAACGCAAGCCATGATGAAACAAATGAAGGGCGGCAAGATGGCGAAGATGATGGGTTCTCTTGCTGCTCGTGGCGCCGCCAAAGGGCTTGGCGGACTTTTTAAAAAGTAACTCTAGAGAAGATTGTCCTTTGCAGACCGAATGATCGCAACAACCTTCTCTGTGATTTCATTCACGGGCACTAACTGAGCAGTACTTTCACGACGCCCCTGAAACTCGACATTACCTTCTTTCAAACTGCGTTCGCCAATGACCACACGGTAAGTAGCGCCGATTAATTCCCAATCAGCAAACATTGCTCCAGGACGCTCACCGCGATCATCTAAAACCACATCTATGCCCGCGTTTTGTAATTGCTGATGCAGATCATCCGCAGCTTGTCTTACTAATTCTGACTTGTCATAGCCAACCGGACAGATAACAAGCTCAAAGGGGGCCATCGAAATCGGCCACAAAATCCCTTTTTCATCATGACCTTGTTCAATCGCAGCACCCAGTAAACGCGT
>DENG01000091.1:1472-1877 GCA_002359975.1 Polynucleobacter sp. UBA2650 | reverse complement strand
ACACCAATGCCATAACAGCCCATCACCATCGGCTGCGACTTACCAGTCTCATCAAGGTAAGTACACTTCATTGCTTCTGAATATCGTGTTCCCAACTGAAATACATGGCCTACTTCAATTCCACGACAAATATCCACAACCCCCTTACCATCAGGGGATGGATCGCCGGCTACTGCATTCCGTATGTCAGCAATAATGGGTTCCGGTAAATCACGGCCCCAGTTCACGCCGGTCAAGTGATAGCCTGCTTCATTGGCACCACAAACAAAGTCGCTCATATTAGCAACGGTGCGATCAGCCACAATCTGCACATTAGAGCTCAAACCAACGGGGCCCAAATAACCTACAGGTGAATGACAAGCAGCTTTTACTTCCTCATCGCTGGCAAAGCGAAATGCTGTCAAG
>DENG01000091.1:744-1425 GCA_002359975.1 Polynucleobacter sp. UBA2650 | reverse complement strand
CGTTGCTGGCCCATGCTCTTGATCTACAGCTAACACCAAGGATTTAATAGTCTGGGTTAAGGATATCTTTAAAAACCTAGCAACATCCTCACAGCGCTTTTGTTCTGGCGTCGAAACCTTTTTCATTACTTCTTTAGGTGCATCACGTTTTGTAACTAAAGATAAAGATTCTGCAGCTTCAAGATTAGCGGCGTAATCTGAGTTAGGGCAATACACAATGGCATCCTCGCCAGTGTCTGCAATCACATGAAACTCTTGGCTACCAGAACCGCCAATCGCCCCATTGTCAGCAGTGACAGCTCGAAATGTTAAGCCCATACGCTTAAAGATCCGGACATAAGCGTCAAACATCAGGGCATAAGAACGCTTCAAACCATCATGGTCGCGATCAAACGAATACGCATCTTTCATGCTGAACTCTCGACCGCGCATGATTCCAAAACGCGGGCGGCGCTCATCCCTAAACTTGGTTTGGATCTGATAAAAGTTAATAGGTAGCTGTTTATAGCTCTTAATTTCAGTGCGAGCTAAATCAGTGATAACCTCTTCTGAGGTGGGCTGGATCAAAAAATCACGCTCGTGACGGTCTTTAATCCGCAGTAACTCAGGGCCCATTTTTTCCCAACGTCCAGTCTCTTGCCACAACTCTGCAGGTTGCACGATAGGCATTAAGAGCTCAAT
>DENG01000091.1:0-673 GCA_002359975.1 Polynucleobacter sp. UBA2650 | reverse complement strand
ATCAAGCCAGCCCGCACCATAAGCTGGTGGGACACTACCTCAGCATCGGCTGGGGCCTCTTTAAGGGTTGCGAGAAAGGTTTGTGATGCTTTCATGAGTGGCTATAATAAAACGTTGATTTTAAAGGATTAAAGATTAGGGGACCAAAGGTACGATTATGCTCGACCGCGAAGGCTACAGACCTAATGTCGGGATTGTCCTCCTCAATGCTCGTAACGAAGTATTTTGGGGCAAACGCATAGGACAACACTCATGGCAATTTCCGCAAGGAGGAATACAGCATGGTGAAAGTCCAGAACAGGCGATGTATCGCGAGTTGCATGAGGAGGTTGGCTTATTTCCGCATCATGTTGAGATTCTCGGTAGAACCCGCGACTGGATTCGTTACGACGTTCCCGAGGAGTTCTTGCGTCGGCAAGTCATCAACCGTAATCAGCGCGTTAGTTATAAAGGTCAAAAGCAAATTTGGTATCTACTGCGAATGCTGGGACAAGATCATGAAATCCAACTCAAAGCAACCGCCCATCCAGAATTTGATGCGTGGCGCTGGCATCCCTATTGGATTGAGCTTGAGACCGTGATTGATTTCAAGCGCGAGGTTTATCAATTGGCACTCTCCGAACTTGCACGCTTTATTGCCACTAGCACTGCAATGCATCAGCTTGTTTGGGGA
>DENG01000115.1:500-6322 GCA_002359975.1 Polynucleobacter sp. UBA2650 | reverse complement strand
CGACCTGCCTGACGTGGGCGATTTTTGGAACCATCGCAGAGATTCAGAGCAATATTGTTGCTAAAACTCCTGACACCCAAGTATTAGGTGATCTAAAAGCAGCAATCACTTGGGCTGGAAAGAACGGTGGCGATCCTAAGAAAGTCGCCGTAACCGGATTCTGTTGGGGCGGTCGTATTACGTGGTTATCCGCCACGATGCCTGAGGTCAAAGCAGGTGTCGCTTGGTATGGTCGCTTAGTGGGCGACAAGACTGCCAATAATCCTAAGCAGCCTGTGGAGATAGCTGCTGAGCTAAAAGCGCCTGTGCTTGGTTTGTATGGATCAGCCGATACTGGCATTCCTGTGGATACCGTGGATCAAATGAAAGCCGCCTTGGCTAAAGCAAGCTCTAATCCTTCTGCTAAAGCATCCAAGTTTGAGATCTATCCAGAGGCACCTCATGCATTCCATGCAGACTATCGCGCGACCTATCGTGAAGGCCCTGCAAAAGATGGCTGGGCAAAATGCCTCGCCTGGTTTAAGCAACACGGTATTGCATAAGGTCTAAGCCAATCTCTTTTGGATTCCCTGTGACCTTCAGCACACTACAGTTAATTATTTTGGTAACCGCAGGGGCGGGACTGATTAGCATCCTGACGGCCGCTAGTTTGTCTTTAACCCTGCTTGCCAAAATTGTGAACAACATGGTGAGTCTGTCAGTCGGTATTTTGCTGGCAACGACTTTCTTGCATTCTCTGCCAGAGGCTTTTGAGTTAGCTGGTGCCCAAATTCATTATTTGTTTGCTACCTTGCTTGGTGGCTTGTTGGGATTTTTCTTGTTAGAAAAGATTGCACTATTGCGTCATAGCCATCATCACGAAGGCGATGGCCACGGCCATCATCACGGTCACGATGCTGAAGAGGCGGGCAACAGCGGTTGGATGATTTTGGTAGGTGACAGCATCCATAATTTTGTCGACGGTGTGTTGATAGCCGCAGCTTTTATGGTGGATATACAAGTAGGCATCTTTACTGCCGTTGCAATCATTGCGCACGAGATCCCGCAAGAGATTGGTGATTTCATTATTCTCTTAAATGCAGGGTTCTCAAGACTGCGCGCTCTTTGCTATAACGCATTGAGTGGCTTAATGGCAGTAATCGGTGGGGTATTAGCTTATTACTTTCTGGAAAAAGCCAATCAAGCAATGCCCTATTTGCTGGTTATTGCTTCAAGTAGTTTTATCTATATCGCCGTGAGTGATTTGATTCCCCAAATGCATCGCCGACCCCACTGGCAAGAGTCTCTTCGTCAAATCGTTTTGATTGCAATGGGTGTCGGTATTGTGGTGTTTCTAACCGATCACCACCATTAACTCTTTTTGTAGAGGCCTAGGTTTCAATGGGGCGCTTGGGATCCGAGCACCATTCACTCCAACTTCCCACATGCAGTCGTGAGCCACTGAGTCCCGCCGCTTCCATTGCTAAAAGATTATGACAAGCACTCACACCTGAGCCACAGGAATGAATAATCGTGCCAGGCTTTTGTTGGCCGATTAGTAAGACAAATTCTTTATACAGCAGCTCCGGAGATTTGAACTTACCGGCCACTAAGTTTTCTTTAAAGCATCGATTGGTTGCCCCTGGTATGTGGCCACCTACGGGGTCTAGAGTTTCATTCTCACCCCGAAAGCGATCGGGTGCTCGTGCATCGATCACCATCTTACGTTCCTGAGTAGCAACATTTTTTTCCATCTCATCAATTAGCACAACGCCCTGGTAGGGAAACGCTTCGGGCATTGCGCTTAGCGGCTTTGGCGCTCTCCCTACACTACTAAAACTACCATTCCAAGCATCGAGACCGCCGTCTAAGACCTGAACGGAAGCGTGGCCAATGGAGCGTAACATCCACCATAAACGACTTGCAAAGGTGCCCCCATGACTATCGTAAGCAACTACGTGCGTGTGATTAGCAATTCCTAAACCTTGACGGGTCTTGGCCCATTCTTCTGGCGTAGGGAGTGGGTGCCTTCCATTGCCTCCAGTTTTCTTGCCGGAGAGGTCTTGGTCGACATTGACATAGATAGCACCCGTAATATGGGCTGTTTTGTACATCTCGAAGCCCGCTTTGGCNNAATTCTTCTAACTGATTAGCGGTAATGATAGGGTTCATGAAAGACTCCTAAGGTGATCTAGGCTGGGTAATTTATTTCTCGACGATACCACTCATGAAAATGTTGCATACCATCTTCCATCGGACTTTGATAAGGACCAACCTCATTTTGACCCCTGGCCATTAAAGCAGCTCGTCCTGCATCCATACGCTCAGCAATTTCATCGTCTTCGATACAGGTTTCCATATAGGCAGCGCGCTCGGCTTTGACAAACTCACGCTCAAAAAGAACAATCTCTTCTGGATAGTAGAACTCCACAATGTTGCGAGTTTTATTTGGAGCAAGGGGATGCAAAGTAGAAATACACAAAACCCCGGGGTACCACTCGACCATCACATTGGGGTAGTAGGTTAACCAGATTGCCCCATGTTTAGGCATTTCGCCTTTGTGATGACGCAATACTGCCTCGTGCCAGGCGCGATAGGTTGGTGTCCCGGGCTTACTTAAGCCTTTGTGGATGCCAACAGTTTGAACGCTATGCCAGGAACCAAATTCCCAATGAAGGTCTTCGCAGGAAACAAATTTACCTAAACCGGGGTGGAAGGGCGCCACATGGTAATCCTCGAGATAAACCTCAATAAAGGTCTTCCAGTTGTAGCTGCATTCATGCACTTCAACATGGTCTAAGAGGTAGCCAGAAAAATCGAGATCTTTGGCAACACCCAGCTTGCCCAAATCAGCATGCACATCCCGAGGACCTTCAAATAGAAGGCCTTGCCAATTTTGCAAGGGTGACTTTCCTAAATGCAAGCATGGCTTATCGCCAAAATGAGGCGCCCCAAGCAACTGGCCTTCAAGATCGTAGGTCCAACGGTGAAGGGGGCAAACAATATTGTCTACTTGACCGCTGCCATTGAGCATCAGTGCTTGACGATGGCGGCATACATTAGAGAGTAGTTCAACGCCTTGATGACCCTCACGGTTGCGCACCAAAATGCGACCTTCGTTCTCGGCAGCTAAGGTACGGTAGGATCCCTTCTCGGGAACCATGAGCTCGTGACCCACATAACCCGGGCCTTGCTTAAAGAGCAATCGCATCTCACGTTGAAATAAATCAACATCAAAATATGCCGAAACCGGCAGTTGTAAGTTGGACGGCGCAAGAAACTGCGCGGTAGCCAGATTAGTCATTCTCCCCACCCCCGAAAAAGTCAGCCGAAGCTAAGCGGAACAACCAATCCAACCATCGACATGTCGATATTGGAAAGGAAGAAAGAATTATACCCATCGGGGAATTTTGTGCAGAAATCCTTCTCTGAAACCAGATAGATTCAAGGGCAAGGGGATACCCCTAATAGCCCTCATCAATTCAGTATTAATATGTTGCTATATGCCTAGCAAAAAAATGAACCCAGCCGAATCCGACTCTACTGCCACTATTCCTGCGGTTGACCCTGCCTTGCGCTATGAGGAGGCCTTAAAAGAGCTCGAGAAATTAGTGAGCCAGATGGAGTCCGGCAAATTCTCCTTGGAGGAGACTTTGTCAGCTTATCAGAGGGGAACGGCTCTGCTAAAACATTGTCAGGGTGTTTTATCCAAGGTTGAACAACAGGTTAAGTTCATCGAGACCTAATTGACTCA
The DNA here is from genome assembly GCA_002359975.1 of Polynucleobacter sp. UBA2650. Lineage (GTDB taxonomy): Bacteria > Pseudomonadota > Gammaproteobacteria > Burkholderiales > Burkholderiaceae > Polynucleobacter. The sequence goes on along the minus strand of DENG01000115.1, from coordinate 2,589 downwards.
ATCGATCTCGAATATGCAGCATTTTCAATTAGAGCCATGGCTTAGCTCGCAATCACAACGCGCCGAGAGCGCGCTATTACATTATTTAGATTCTGAGAACTCAATCCCTCAACTATTGCACAGCGCTATGCGTTACGCAGTATTGGGTGGCGGAAAAAGAATGCGGCCATTATTGGTATATGCCGCGAGTGAACTTGGATCAAAAGAAAACTTAAACCCAAAATTGGTAGACAGCGCTGCAGCAGCGATTGAGATGATCCATGCTTATTCCTTGGTTCATGATGATTTGCCTTGTATGGATGATGATGATTTGCGACGTGGGCGTCCAACGGTTCATAAGGCCTTTGATGAGGCGACTGCGCTATTGGTTGGTGATGCTTTACAAACCCGCGCCTTTGAGATTCTTGCAGACCATTCACAAGCCGATGGCGCTCAAACTATTGCTGTGCGCTTAGCCATGATTGAGGCGCTTGCTGGGGCCTCGGGTTCTAAGGGTATGGCTGGTGGACAAGCCATCGATTTGCAACACGTTGGTAAAAAAATGGATCTGCCTGCTTTAGAACAGATGCATGCCATGAAAACCGGCGCCCTATTAATATGTGCCGTTCAACTGGGCGGGATTGCAGCCCGGGTTTCTAAAGAGGATTTAAAAAGCCTGCATTCCTACGCTAAGGCACTTGGACTGGCTTTTCAAGTGGTCGATGATATTTTGGATGCAACCGCCGATAGCGCCACCCTCGGAAAAACAGCCGGTAAGGACGCTGCCAATGACAAGCCTACCTATGTGACCCTGAAGGGTTTAGACTATGCACAAGAACTAGCAAAAGAACTAAAAGGGAGAGCTCTAAACAGCCTAAGTCATTTTGGACCTGAGGCAGATGCATTACGCTATCTTGCAGACTTGGTTGTGGACCGAAAAAAATAATATGCTTCATTCAATTAACGACCCTAGCGAGCTTCGTAAGCTTGATCGCGATCAGCTCCCCGCTTTAGCAGATGAGCTAAGACAATACATTGTTGACTCGGTATCCAAGACCGGCGGTCATCTTTCCTCTAATTTGGGGACAGTTGAGTTGTCCATTGCCTTGCATTATGTATTTGATACACCGCACGACCGGATCGTATGGGATGTGGGTCATCAGAGTTACCCCCATAAGATATTGACAGGTCGTCGTGATCGGATGGATACACTGCGCCAGTATTCTGGATTATCGGGTTTCCCAAGGCGCGAGGAAAGTGAATACGACACATTTGGTACTGCGCACTCATCGACGAGTATTTCTGCGGCAATGGGGATGGCGCGCGCAGCGCAAACGAAGGGAGAAGACCGTGTTGCCGTTGCTGTGATTGGTGATGGTGCCATGAGCGCAGGGATGGCATTTGAGGCGATGAACAATGCTGGTGTATACGAGACCATGCCCTTAGTTGTTATTCTGAATGATAACGATATGTCGATTTCTCCAGCAGTGGGTGCGCTTAATCGCTATCTCGCACGCCTACTGAGTGGCAATATTTATTCAGCGACCAAAAAAGGAATTGATTCTGTTCTGTCTTCGATGGCACCTCCATTACGCGAGTTTGCAAAACGCTTAGAGGATCACGCCAAGGGGTTTGTGTCCCCCTCTACCATTTTTGAAGAATTTGGATTTACTTATTTTGGTCCGATCGATGGGCATGATCTCAATACTTTAGTTCCGATGATGCAAAACGTACGACGTCTAGCCAAAGAGGGGAATGGCCCACAGTTTTTGCATGTCATTACCCGTAAAGGTCAAGGTTATATGTTGGCTGAGGCCGATCCCATTCTTTACCACGGCCCTGGTAAGTTCAATCCGCAAGAAGGCATTAAATCGAGCGGTGTTTCTAAGAAGACCTTTACACAAGTGTTTGGGGATTGGTTATGCGATATGGCTCAAGCCGATCCAAAACTAGTTGGCATTACTCCTGCGATGCGTGAGGGTTCTGGTTTAGTGGAATTTGAGAAGCGCTTTCCGGAGCGTTACTACGATGTCGGTATAGCCGAGCAGCACTCCGTAACCTTTGCAGCGGGAATGGCTTGCGAGGGGATGAAGCCGGTGGTCGCGATTTA
>DENG01000115.1:248-397 GCA_002359975.1 Polynucleobacter sp. UBA2650 | reverse complement strand
GCTACCCATGCCGGCGCTTACGATATTGCCTACTTACGTTGCATTCCTAATATGATGATCATGACCCCGGCTGATGAGGCTGAGTGTCGTGATTTATTAACTACGGCTTATCACCAAGACCATCCCACCGCAGTCCGCTATCCGCGTGG
>DENG01000115.1:0-155 GCA_002359975.1 Polynucleobacter sp. UBA2650 | reverse complement strand
ACCTTACTCTACCCCGCCTTAGACGTTGCAGAAAAGCTCAATGCTACTGTTGTCAATATGCGTTTTGTTAAGCCAATCGATATTGAGCTCATTCAAAATCTGGCAAAAGACCACGATTACTTTGTAAGTGTTGAAGATGCCTCTGTGCAAGGCAG
>DENG01000096.1:3050-3211 GCA_002359975.1 Polynucleobacter sp. UBA2650 | reverse complement strand
CCTTTGACTTAGTGACCGGAATTAGTACGGGTGCACTAATTGCTCCATTTGCCTATCTTGGCAAAGAATATGATCCGGTCCTTAAGGAGGTCTATACCGAGATTAAACCCTCTGATGTATTCAAAGCCCGCAGTTTTCTAGCAGGTATTTTTAGTGATGGG
>DENG01000096.1:0-3016 GCA_002359975.1 Polynucleobacter sp. UBA2650 | reverse complement strand
AATGCGGAGTTCTTGCAAAAAGTAGCACATGAGTACAACAAGAATGGGCGCTGGCTGTTAATTGGGACCACCAATATCGATGCTGGCACACCAGTGATATGGAATATGGGACAAATTGCTAGCATCGGCACCCCTGAATCACTCGAACTTTTTAGAAGGATCTTACTGGCCTCTGCTTCGATACCAGGCGCATTTCCACCTGTAATGTTTGACTTCATGATCGATGGCAAAGAGTTTCAGGAGATGCATGTGGATGGTGGCGCTACGACCCAAGTCTTTTTATATCCAAGTGCTGCCGCTACGCGCGCAAAAGAAATTGGTATCAAACGTCGTGCCGAGCGACAAGCTTATATTATTCGTAATGCGCGTTTAGACGTGGATTGGCAAGAAACCGAGCGTCGCACACTCAGCATTGCCGGCAGAGCTATCTCTCAATTAATCCAGTCGCAAGGCTTAGGTGACCTTTATCGCATCTATAACATTACGCAAGATGATGGGGTCGGGTTCAATCTCGCCTATATTGGTGCCGACTTTAACTTCCCCCACCGTGAAGAATTTGATACCAAGTACATGCAAGCTTTATATGACTACGGCTATCAACGGAGTAGGAAGGGATATGAGTGGAGCAAGTATCCTCCTGGCTATCGTAAATCCATTGAGGCAGATACCGAGGTAAAACCAGAACTTTTAAATACGCCTGCGAAGCCCACAAAGAAAAAGGCTAAATAAGACTAGCGACAATCAAATACTGCAAGGAGGAGATTATCACCCTTGCGATAAACCGCTTGTTTGCCATACTGTTGGCAATACGCATTGGCCTTCAGTGTCAGTTGGGGTAATGACTCATCGGCACTGTTCAGAAAGGTGACATGATTAGCGTCCGATGCATCCGTAAAAACAGCAGCGCAGGCTTGCAAAATAGGAAACAATACAAGAACGGTTAAGCGAGTTAATCTCATTGGATGCCTAATGATGTAAGGTCTGTAGTTTAATCTGACTAGCCAATTGCTCAGCCTGTTTGGCGATTGCGCTTGCAGCNNCAGGCCCAATCATCCAGACATCATTCCATGGCTGTTGATCCGGTTTTAGAACTCTGAACTGAGTATCGACTGCAACAGCTTTAGCAAGAGCGTCCGGTATCGCACAGTGATCGGCAATCAATTGATTTAACAATCGATCAGAGCCAACGCCCGTGCAATTGATGATGCGATCGCCAAGCACCTCAACTGCAGTATTTAAGACCACCCTCACCTTCGGGTTCATGGCAATGATCTCCTTAGCACGACCCAGTACAAATTGAATTTGTCCAGTCACTTTGAACGCCTCAAACGCAGCGATGGTCTGCGGTCCAGCCCGAAAACGATAGAGATTCCATAGCCACCCAAAGCGTTTCATCAAAATCCTGCGCTGATAATCTGTAAATCCTCGCCAGATCTGATTGAGATCTGGTCGCAACTCTTCCCATGCGCATTGCCACTCCGAGCTCTGGGGAGGTGCGGAGGGTAAGTAATGTCGCATGAACCGAACTAAGCGAGCGGGCGTGAGCTGATCAGGCCAATTAGGTTGCGTTCGTCTTTGCCATGGTGCTTGCGCCGGAGGAAAAATAGCGCGAGGGCTAATCACATCAATCCGAGCGCGATGACCTTGCTCGGCTAGCGCATTGATCGCATCTAAAGCCGTGAGACCTCCCCCGAGCAAAATAATGTCTTCATCTGGTGCAATATGCTTTAAGTGATCGCCTGGCCACGGATTTTCGATCAAGCATGCGCTGATGTCACCCGGGGATGCGCCTTCGGTATCTACGGGGCAAGGCCATCTGGGTGAGGCATTACCGGTAGCCAAAATGACATTCTTGGCATTAAAGCTTTCATGGCCATATTCAAGAACCCAATACTCCTTGTCGCGTCTGAGTCGATCAACCCTCGCATGAATTTGTTTGAGCTTTTGAGGACCTAGCTCAGCAATAAGGAGAGCTTTCATGTAGAGGCCAAAGTCATTGCGTCGATAGAAAAATCCGGCTTCATTCTTGGCCTGACTATCCTTAATAGTTCGCTCTGCCCAGCGGGCAAAGTGCAATGGATCTTCTGTAAAGATAGTAGGCAGATCTTCGCGAACGTTTAGTCGATAGGCGGGACTACTTGTCTGATAGGCATTACCCCGCCCCAACTCACCCGTTCCAAAGACGCTAAGAGAAGCTGCAGGAATCCCTTGGCGCAAGAGATGAACCACCATGACTGCAGCTGCAAAGCCATCGCCTACAATCGCAATATTATTTGTATGAACCACTGTCTAAACGAATGAACTGAATTTAGACAGTATAGTTCGCTACATTATCTCGACCCCGTACCCAGGCATAAAAGACCGGTAATACAAAGAGGGTTAGGATCGTGGCGGTAATCATTCCACCTACGATCACTAAGGCAAGGGGTCGTTGCGCCTCCGATCCAATCGCTTGAGACAGGGCCGCTGGTAATAAACCTAAGCCCGAAAGTAATGCGGTCATGAGTACAGGGCGGACTCGTAAACTAGCGCCCTCCACCATGGTCTCTTTCATTTGTAGGGTGTCTTCAACATTCGCTTTATTGATAAACGAAATGAGGATTACTCCATCTAAGATAGCAATACCAAATAGCGATAAGAAACCAAATAAAGCCGAGATACTTAAGGTCTCTCCAGCTAGATGCAAGGCGATGATGCCACCTACAGCAGCAAAAGGAACATTAATTAAGACCATCAAGGCATCGCGCAAATTACCAAATACGCTCAGCAGAAGTAAAAAGATACCTAGTAATGCAAGCGGTACGATGATCATCAGTCGCCGCTGGGCTTCCTTCATCTGATTAAATTGACCATCCCACGAAATCGAGTAATTAGGAGGTAGGGAAATGGATTTGTCCACCAGGAACTTAGCGTCCTCAACAGCGCTTCCTAGATCTCGGCCACGCACACTAAACTTGATGGCGATATAGCGCTTTCCGGACTCACGGTATATAAAGAATGGTCCGTCACCAATGCG
>DENG01000032.1:2719-3282 GCA_002359975.1 Polynucleobacter sp. UBA2650 | reverse complement strand
GTAGTTTGACTGGACTCAAATATCATCATAGCCCATAAGCCTTTAAATGACTATCGCCGATAGGGATCGGGTCTTTGAATCACTTCTTGCACCCAACTGCTTAGTTCATTGGACAAAGGTAAATGCATGGGGACTACCCAGATACGGTGATCCTCGATCGCAGAGCATTTAACTGCATCCTTTTCAGTTATGAAGATGAAATCGGCATCAATCTCAGCAATGTCCGTATTTTTAATGGCCACATGATCGGGTAATGACAAGGTATGCTCAAGATGCATTCCAAGATTACTTAATGCGCTAAAGAATTTCTGGGGATTACCGATGGCCGCAATCGCCGCAATCTTTAAGCCGATTAGCTTAGTGAGTAATTCGGTAAATGATTGAGATTCATTGGGACGATGCAGTGGATACGCGCTATCAATTTTAGGTGTTAGCTGAAAAGACTTTTCTGCAGCAAGGGTATTTTGTAATTCGTCACTAGCGCCAATGGAGATAGTGGCATCACGCTCACGTTTGGCAGACTCTCGTAATGGCCCAGCAGGCAAAAGTCGACCATTACCAAT
>DENG01000032.1:951-2665 GCA_002359975.1 Polynucleobacter sp. UBA2650 | reverse complement strand
GGCCAACGCACCAATCCAGCATGTTGTAAGCCATCATCACTAATAATGACGTTGACCTCGGGGTGAGCTTTGAGTAGAGCTTTAATGGACTGCGCACGCTTAGGAAAGACCCAAATCGGTATTTGATAGTGAGTGCGCTGTGCCATGAGAACAGGTTCATCGCCGACGGTATTTGGATTACTAGTTTGTACGACCTCTTGCGGAGCTTCCAGGGTACTTTGCCCATTGGGTTGATAGCCACGGCTGATAATACCTGGCTTGTATCCCGCTTCGAATAAGGCGTTTGCGAGAGCGATTACAAGAGGGGTTTTACCCGTACCCCCTACCCGAATATTGCCCACAATAATCAGGGGTACCGGCGCAGCACGATGCATTCCAAGAGTCTGAGTAATGCCTGTATCAATCAAGATCTGCTTGAGCCAAACAATCAAACCGTAGAGCCAAGCCAGAGGGAGAAGCGTTGTGCTGACAAGCATACTGATCAGATACGACAAGGGCGCCTGTGTAAAGGATGATTTTTCCCAAAAGCGCGGCGCAGATTTGAAGAGCATTATTTCTTGGCTTGACTACTAAAGGCAACGTTGGGAAGACCCGCGTCACGCGCAAGCTCAAGCACTGTCATCACAGCTTGGTGAGGTGCGCGCGCATCGGCATCGATACTGATCCGCAGGTTTTGCTCATTAGCACCAGAGCCCATTTGTTTGAGAGCGCCAGCAAGCTGTGAGCGGCTCATAACTCTGCCATTGAGGGCAAAGCGCCCATCGCTACTGACTGCCACATTAATCTCACGCGCAGACTCTACGGTATCAGCGCCAGATGCGCTAGGCAGAGTAATCGCAATCTCCTGGAACTTTGTAAAGGTGGTTGAGATCATTAAGAAGATCAAGATCACTAACAAGACATCAATAAATGGAATGAGATTGATTTCGGGTTCAGCATAGGAGAAGGAGCGGGTCGAGCGATTTAGCCGACCGCCGAAAGCGCGAGCATTTTCTGAAGAACGGTTCTGTAGCCAGGACACAGGATTAATGACTATTTGGGTACAACTTTTTAAAGAGCTGACGTGTACATTCTTCGCATTCACGTTGGCGTTGATCGGCTACTGCTCGTAATACTCTCCAACCGGCTAGCGCAGGAATGGCAATTAATAAACCAAATGCGGTGTTGTAAAGTGCAATCGAGATGCCGTGGGCTAATTGCTGTGGATTGGTTGCGCCGACACTCGCGGCATTGACACTGCCCCCCATAGATCCCCCTTGGCTGCCAAAGATCTCAATCATGCCAATCACCGTACCAAAGAGGCCGAGAAGGGGTGCTACGGTCGCAATCGTTGCTAACCCCCCTAGATAGCGATCCAACTTAGCCCACAGATTTTGAGCCAGGATTTGGAGTTCTTCAATAGCTGCTTCGGCTGAGTGCCCCAAGGCTTGCTCGCGCAATACACCTGCAAGCAGGACGCCAATGGGCGAGGAGGCACTGAGATCGCTCAAGAACTCGCTATTGGCGACATCCCTAGCATTTGCATTAAATGCCTGCTCAATCGTTTCTTTACGGATGATGTGTTTCTTTCGCAAATACCAAGCACGTTCAATAAGGATGGCTAAGCCAAGTATCGAGATTGCAAGAAGAGGCCAAATCGGCCAGCCGGCAGCAAGTAAGATGGAGTACATAGGTGGCTATTTTCAATGAAAACGATTTCTGCGTTCAAAATAAT
>DENG01000032.1:0-922 GCA_002359975.1 Polynucleobacter sp. UBA2650 | reverse complement strand
CGCAAAACCTGTGGATAAGTCTGTGCAAAACTTTTTAGATCGGGAGTGCTAAGTCCTTGATGGATGGTGTAAGTCCCTGATTTTGTCTTGAATTACGATACTTAAACAATTTAAAAATATCTATTTAAATCAATTACTTATAATTTAAATCAAGAGCTAATCAGACACTAAACCAAAGCGAGTATTTACTAACATATAGGGCTCCTTATTTATATAGGGATTGTGGATATGTAATGAACCGCAAGCCCTTATAGATAATGAAATAAACAAGGTCAACCATGGATACATCAAGCCCCCTGCTGAGTGTTGGCGATTTAAACCGCGCCATTGCAGAGTCTTTAACCGAGCGTTTTGATGCTGTCTTGGTTAGCGGGGAGATTTCTAACTTCAAGGCTTATGACAGTGGGCATTGGTATTTCTCACTCAAGGACGAAGAAGGGCAGATTCGCTGTGTGATGTTTCGGGGTAAGAACGCCCAGCTTGGATTTATGCCCCAATCTGGTGATCAGGTGGAGGTCGCTGCATCAGTCAGCATGTATGTCCCAAGGGGGGACGTACAGCTCACCATCCATTCTTTACGAAAGGCGGGCTTAGGAGGGCTCTACGAAGCCTTCTTAAAGCTTAAAGAGAAATTAGCGAAAGCAGGGCTCTTTGATGAGAATCGAAAGCGACCCATACCGAGTCATCCTAAATCGTTGGCGATCATTACTTCAGCGCAAGCAGCAGCATTAAAAGATGTGTTGACAACACTCGCTAGGAGAGCGCCCCATATCCCCATCTTCATTTATCCAACCCTAGTGCAAGGACCTGACGCCCCCGCCGGAATCATTCATGCACTCAAGCAAGCCAACCAGGATCGATTGGGCGAGGTCATATTACTCGTTCGTGGTGGCGGATCGATTGAGGATCTCTGGGCCTTTAA
>DENG01000005.1:20832-22327 GCA_002359975.1 Polynucleobacter sp. UBA2650 | reverse complement strand
GTGCCGTAGACCTCTGGCTCCCTCATGCCTAATAGATTTAAATTAGGCCCCTGGATTACAAGAACCGATCGATTAACAGAATTTTTTTGCATAGATCGCTACAGTTATTGAAAAATACCACCAAATTTAGGTAGGAACTAAGGTAAATCGTGAAAGATGAAGTATACCCGTAAGGTCTGTCGATTCCCAGAAAAAAGCAGTTTTAGGTGGAAATAAGGCATAAATGGCTTAAAAAGACCAACCGAAATTTGAGCTAAGATTCATGATCTTTCGTTAAATAACGTCTTTTATCATCTTTCTAAGCTCATCTTCAGATATCTTGCCTAATTTACGGCTTTTAATCTCACCTTTGGAGTTGATGACCACAGTAAATGGTAGGGCCCCAGAGGGGTTGCCAAGCATTTTATTGATCTCATTCCCGCCAAGCCCCCCTAAAACAATAGGATAGGAAATGATCGTTGTTTCTATAAATTGACGAATATTAGAGGGTGAATCGATGCCGATACCGACAATTAGCATATTTTTAGGGTCATATTCCCCTTGAATTTTGTCTAAAGCAGGCATTTCTTCGACGCAGGGTGGGCACCATGAAGCCCAAAAATTGACGACTAGGACCTTATTTTTCCAATCCACTGTTGAAATTGGCTTTTGGTCTGGCGAAAACCATTCCCGTTCAAAAAGTGCCTTGACAGCCTCATGCGAGGCCGAGCCAACGCTTGTTCTCCAGTTAGCTATGAGGGCGCCAGCGGCAGCTGCAATGATGGCGATACTGCCACCGAGTAAAAATTGACGACGGTTCATGGAGCTCCTTGGCTAAAATCCTCGCATGCATATACATATCTTGGGCATTTGCGGAACCTTTATGGGTGGGATAGCGGCAATTGCCCGTCAAGCAGGTCATCAAGTGACCGGTTGCGACGCCAATGTTTATCCTCCCATGAGTACTCAGCTTGAGGCCCAAGGAATAGAACTGATCGAAGGATACTCTCCCGATCAATTACAACAATTTAAATCGAAACCAGATTTATTTCTAATTGGCAATGTGGTGTCGCGTGGTAATCCTCTGTTAGAGGAGATCCTAAACCAAGGACTGCCTTACACCTCTGGTCCGCAGTGGTTGGGCGAGCATGTTTTAAGGGGTCAACACGTCATGGCGGTTGCTGGTACTCATGGCAAAACCACAACAACTGCGATGCTCACGTGGATATTGGAATTTAATCAACAAAGCCCGGGTTACTTAATTGGTGGGGTCCCTTTAAATTTCACGGTATCGGCTCGCCTTGGGAAGGGCGCTTACTTTGTGATTGAGGCTGATGAGTATGACACCGCCTTTTTTGATAAACGCAGCAAGTTTGTTCACTATCGACCACATACTGCAATTCTTAACAACCTAGAGTTTGATCACGCTGATATTTTTCCAGATATCACAGCGATTGAGACCCAATTTCATCATCTCGTTCGAACTATTCCTCAAAAAGGTTTGGTGATTACAAAT
>DENG01000005.1:2545-20763 GCA_002359975.1 Polynucleobacter sp. UBA2650 | reverse complement strand
TAGACCTGCTGAATGCAGAAGGGAAGCCAGGTGCTGATTTTGCAGTTCTACAGAGAGGGCAAAAATGCGCTGAGGTCCATTGGGCAAGCAACTCTGGGGTGATGGGCAAGCACAATCAAATGAACGCTCTAGCTGCTATAGCAGCGGCAAACCATATTGGTATTCATCCGGAAGATGCTGCGAAGGCGCTGGCTGAGTTTAAGAATGTGAAACGGCGTCTTGAGTTAATTGGTATTAAGAATCATATTCATGTTTATGATGATTTTGCGCATCATCCCACAGCGATTGCAACGACACTCGATGGTCTTCGAAAGCGGGTCGGTAATGAACGTATCCTAGCAGTATTAGAGCCTCGTTCTAATACGATGAAGTTAGGGGTTATGAAATCACAACTCCCGGAGAGCTTGCACGCTGCTGATTTGGTCTTTGCATATGGCGCAATTAGTGGCAAGGATGCTCTGGGCTGGGACTTGCAAGAGGCTATCGCTCCTTTAGCGGAGCGCGGTAAAAGTTTTCAGGATTTAGGTCGCCTCGTAGAGAGTATTTGTACATCTGCAAAACCGGGCGATCATATTTTGGTAATGAGTAATGGTGGCTTTGGTGGTGTGCATCAAAAAATATTGCAGCGCTTGTCTGAAGTAGAAATCAGAAACAGTAAAAAGGAGTAGTGATGCGATTACGCAATAAAGTGGCTTTAATTACGGGCGGTGCCAATGGCATTGGTTTTGCTACCGCCAAGCGCTTTGATGAAGAGGGTGCGAAGGTCATACTGACGGACCTTAATGCGAATGCGGTCAAAGAAGCGGCATCTCAACTGAAGCAGGCCGAGCCCTATGTCATGAACGTTACTGATCGCGCCAGTATTCAAGCGGTGGTCGATGAGGTGATTGCCAAGCATCAGCATATCGATATATTGATTAACAATGCGGGCATTACTCAAGATGCCCGCTTGGTCAAAATGACTGAGCAGCAATTTGATGAGGTGATTGATGTCAACTTAAAGGGTGTATTTAACTGTACGCAAATTATTGTTCCCCACATGCTTGAGGCAAAAAAAGGCTCGATTATCAACGCTTCAAGCGTAGTAGGTTTATATGGCAATTTTGGGCAGACCAATTACTCAGCTTCTAAATTCGGCGTAATTGGATTTACCAAGACTTGGGCAAGAGAGTTTGGTCAGAAGGGCATTCGCGTCAATGCAGTTTGCCCAGGTTTTATCGCCACAGAGATGGTGAAGGCAATGCCAGAAGATATTTTGCAAGGGATTGAGAAGCGGTCTTGGATGTCGCGCCTGGGATCCCCCGAAGAGATAGCCAATGTGTACCTCTTTTTAGCGAGTGACGAGTCAAGTTATGTCAATGGCGTGACCATTGAAGCCAGCGGCGGGATTTCTCTCTAATGCATCTTCTGTATGAGGAGGGTGGCGATATACGTGCGGCTACCGTTTTATCTTCCTCGGGCTCTGGTGATACGCAGTCTTGGCAGGTTAGTGCACTATCGGGCAAGCATCTTAAGATTAAGGCAAAAGAGGTATGGCTAGAATTTGAAAAGCCCGACGCACAAACGCTCATTACCAACGCCAATCAATTGGCCCAAACGATTGATTTACAGTTGTTATGGGATTGCGCACCGGATGAAGAGTTCTTGTTTTCAACGATAGCTAAAGAATACTTCGGAGATGCGGTATCAACCGAACAACTCGTCGCCTTGGCCATTGCATTACAAGGAGCCCCCGTCTATTTTCGTCGCAAGGGCCGCGGAAAATTTATGCGGGCTCCGCTTGAGCAACTCCAGGCCGGTTTGGCTGCGATTGAGCGCAAGCGAAAAGAATTAGAACAGCAAGCGTTATGGCAGTCAGACCTTGTGGCAGGCCAAATGCCTGAGGCATTACGACCGCAGGTGAATACATTGCTATTCTCGCCTGATAAAAACAGCCTTGCGTATAAAGCCTTTAGTGGAGCTTGTGAACAGACCGGCGAGCATCCAGCCCAGTTAATGATGCGTTGTGGGGCATTGGATTCCCCCCTGACTTATCACCATGGACAGTTCTTACGCCAGCATTTTCCGGGCGGGGTTGGATTTTCGGCAGATTTTAGTATTGCACCGGATGTATGGAAAGCATGTATAGAGGGCTTACCCACTGCCCAAGTGCGAGCGTTCTCAATTGACGATTCAAGTACTACGGAGATTGATGACGCTTTATCTCTAACGCCTATTGAACACGGGCATTATCGATTGGGTATACATATCGCTGCACCAGGTCTATTGATACAGAAGGATGATCCATTTGATCAAGTGGCCCGCCAGCGAATGTCTACCGCCTACTTTCCGGGCAATAAGATCACCATGCTCCCAGAAAGCTTTATCCATTATTTTTCTTTAGACCAAGGAAAAGTTTGTCCAGCAGTTTCTCTTTATGTAGAAATCAGTGCTCAGGGAGAGTTATTAGATCAATTACCTGAAACCAAGATAGAGTTAGTTCCCATCGAGGCCAATTTGCGTTTAGATGATCTGGAGGAGAGTGTCAATGAAGAGTCTTTGATGGATCCCGCCGCAGGCTTACCCTATCAAAAAGAGTTATCCATCCTTTGGAACTTGGCCAAGTTTTTACATAGCAAGCGTCAAGAGCAACGTGAAAAAAATGGCTTGCGGGTTGAGCAACTCGGTATTAGTGATACCAATGCCTTAGCACGAGACTTTAATTTCCATATTAGCGCTGATCAAAGTGTCGTAGAAATAGAGCCACGCTTACGCGGTTCTATTTTGGATTCGATCGTTGCAGAATGCATGATTTTGTGTAATCGCATTTGGGGACAGCAGTTAGCAGAGCACGGCCTGCCCGCTCTATTTAGAACCCAAAAGGGTTGGGGCCCTCAGCGTACACGTATGCAAACAACTCCGGGACCTCATGAGGGCTTGGGCCTTGATTTCTATGCATGGTGCACATCCCCCTTGCGACGCTATTCTGATTTATTGAATCAATGGCAATTAATAGCACTCGTCCGAAATGGAGTAACCGCAAAGATGGTGGCACCATTCTCGCCCAAAGATGCGACCTTGATGGGGATTGCTGCTGACTTTGAGAACGTTTATCAACACTATGGCGAGCACCAAGATCGAATTGAAAAATACTGGTGCTTACGATGGCTTTCCCAGCAAGGCTTGCCCAAGTTAATACATGCCCGTCATCTTAAAGAAGGAATGTCCCGCCTTGAGCCTATCCCCTTGCATTTACCGATTCCTGAGCTGGCCAATCAAGCGAGGATGGCTCGGGCTAAGATTGAGGTTATGGATATCGATCTATTGCAATTGACCGCTGCCGCTCGTTTGGTCGAGATTGAAAGCCTTCCCGACCTAGGCGAGCCCGCAGCCTCTAATGAAATTGCAATGGGCTCTTCAGAGTGAACCTCACTATGAACCTGGCCCGTCCGCCTATCCGTATCCGCCCCTTGTGGATTGCCTTAGCTCTTTCTCTGTTAGTCCACGTCTTACTTTTGGGTCATCGCTGGTTTGAGGCGCAGGAACAGGATCGTCGCCTAAGTACACCATTAAGCGTTGTCCTAGTAAATGCTAGTACTAAATCGCCACCTCAAAACGCACAGAAGCTTGCCCAAGCAGATCTCGATGGGGGTGGTTTGACCATTAATCAAGATGCCAGCGCAATGCATCGCGCGCGTTTGGGCGCAGATGCAAAATTGGAAGCACTTGAGAAACGTCAAAAGCAGTTGCTGTCTAAATTAGAGGCTGATAAAAAACAGGCTTCCGGTAAACGAAGTGGGGAAGAGGCTAAACAGATTACAGAAATGAATGCTCTTGAGGCTGAGTTAGCAAAACGTCTTAGCCCCGAGGGGCGATTACCGCGGCGGGCAGTGTTAAGCGCTAGTAGTACAAAGACCGTGGCCTTTGCGTATTACTACGATGCTATGCGCCAAAAGATTGAGGCCTATGGCAATACTTTCTTTCCGAGAGTGCAGGGGCGTCCTATCTATGGAAGCTTAGTTTTAACAGTCAGTGTCGATGCTGAAGGCTATATTGCTACAAATAGTAAGGGACGCGAAGGTATTGAGGTAAGCCGTTCATCAGGAGTTCGGGAGTTAGACCGTCAAGCGATTGCGATTGTGCGAGCGGCCGCACCATATGGCCCCTTTCCTCCAGAGATGCGTCGGCAGCTCGACATTTTGGATTGGGTCTCTACTTTTGAGTTCACACGCGACACCAAAGAGCAATCTGGAAACCGTTTTGAATTAAAGAATGGCATGAATCAATGAGTGCTTATCCATTTCTGTTGCGATTAGAGCCCGAGCTTTTTAAAGATAGGGATGTGTATGCTGTCTTTGGCAATCCCATTGCGCACAGTAAATCCCCTTTAATTCATGAGCAATTTGCTCGTAATAGTGGACAACGTATCAGTTATATCCGTATACAGCCCGAGCTCGATCAATTCGCCAAGATGCTTGCTGCTTTTTTTCAAATGGGCGGTAAGGGCGCCAATGTAACAGTCCCTTTCAAGCTCGATGCTTTCGTCCAATGTCAGCAATTAAGTCCACGCGCCAAATTAGCGGGTGCTGTTAATACCTTATGGCTTGAGAATGGTCAATTGATTGGTGACAATACGGATGGAATCGGCTTGGTCCGTGATTTGCAGTCACAGGGTATTGGGCTAAATAACAAACGTGTATTGATAGTAGGCGCCGGTGGCGCCAGTCGCGGCATCATTGGCCCTATTCTGCAAGAAGCGCCAAATAGTCTGGTGGTGGTAAATCGGACCATTCATAAGGCCGAAGAATTAGTTGCTACATTTAAAAATCTTGCCAATTCCATGGCGGTGGATTTAGAGGCCTGGCCACTCTTAAAACTAGAGCAAGATAATGTGCCTTTGTTTGATTTGGTTATTAATGCAAGCGCAGCCGGCTTGGAACAGCAAAGCCCATTGAGCGATTTGGCCGCAAAGCATGTATTCCAGTCCAGTTGTTTTGCCTATGATTTACTTTACGGCAAGATCACGCCTTTCATGCATCAGGCTCTGCAGAACGGCTGTCGGGTTAGTGATGGTCTTGGAATGTTGGTGGAGCAAGCAGCAGAAGCATTTATTCTTTGGCGCAAGCTGAATATAGAGTCGCTAGGAACACGCCCAGTCCTTTCGAGCCTGCGACAGGCCTAGGCCCCATGCGGTGGCTGACCTATTTCTTAAAATGCATTGCTTGGGGATTTGTTTCGATCCAATTGTATTTTGTAGTGCAAATTACATTATGGATCTTTATTAATCCAAGTAGCACCGCTTTTCAGAGGGCAGAGCATTGGCGACTATGTCATCTTAGTTTCACTTGCCCGATTCAACATCGTTGGGTTCCTTATGCACAAATTAGCAATGATCTCAAGCGCGCAATTTTAGTGAGCGAGGACGATATCTTCTTTATACATCCAGGCGTTCGAATTGAGGATATGCAAAAAGCTTGGGAGAGAAATCAAAAAGCAGGCAGTAAGGTCGTGCGCGGCGGGTCCACGATTACTCAACAATTGGCTAAGAACTTATTTCTCTCCTCAGAGAAGAATTACTTCCGCAAGACTCAAGAGCTAATCGTTACGGGATTATTGGAACTTATTTTATCAAAACAACGAATCTTAGAAATCTATATGAACTCGGTCGAGTGGGGCGAGGGTATTTTTGGAGTTGGTGCTGCTACCCAACATTACTTTGTGAGCACTCCAAAAAATATTACCCGTGATCAAGCTGTCTCTTTGGCATCCGCCTTGCCGGCACCAAAATGCTTTGATAAGAGTAAATATTGCAAACGAGGCAGCATTGACTTTAGTGCTCGCCAACAATTTATCTTGGAGGGTATGGACCGAATTGCTCTTCCCAAGCCAAAATAGAAAAAATCCAGCAGCTTCGTTTCTAACCGGATTTTTACTTTAGCTTTTCTTGGGCAGTACGCAGCGCATTGCGGGTCTCTTGCGCAACCCCTCTCGCAGCGCTCGCATAATCGTCACCTGAGCTGGCATACAAAATTGCACGAGAAGAATTAATCATCATCCCGATACCTGGACGCTTAGAAATTGCACCAGCCATCACAGTAGCCTCAATATCGCCACCCTGTGCACCAATTCCAGGAATTAATAGAGGCATATCACCCACAATCGATCTAACTTTGGCAATTTCTTGGGGATAGGTTGCACCAACCACCAGAGCAATCTGACCAGATTGATCCCATTCTTTTGCGAGCTGGGCCACTTTTTCAAAGAGAGCCCCATTATTCCCAACATGAAGGTTTTGCAGATCGGAGCCACCGGGGTTAGAGGTTCTGCAGAGAATGATTACTCCCTTGCCTGCATGTTGCAAATAAGGCTCAATCGAATCCTTGCCCATATAGGGATTGACCGTTACTGCATCGGCCCCATATCGTTCAAAGGCCTCTAGGGCATAGTGCTCCGCAGTACTGCCAATATCTCCACGTTTGGCATCCAAGATAACGGGGATATTGGGGTACTTGGTTTTGAGATGAGCGATTAGCTTTTCGAGTTGGGCCTCGGCCCCCTGAGAGGCAAAGTAGGCAAACTGTGGTTTAAAAGCACAAACCAGGTCTGCGGTCGCATCGGCAATTGTCTGACAAAACTCTAGGATGGCTTGAGGCTTACCAGCTAGGCAGGATGGAAATCGCTTGGGGTCTGGGTCTAGCCCCAAACAGAGCATGCTGCCCTGTGAAGCCCAAGCAGCCTCAATCTGATCCCGAAAGGACCCCCCCTTTTTTGTCACATGTAATGAACTGTTCATAGTGCATAGGATAAACTAGCGCATTCGTCGGGAGTTCACCATGATCAACTTGTTCGTCCTACAAAATGGCCGTCTATCGCAAGAGCAAGTCGAAGATCGCAATGAACTACTTCAGCACCATAATCCTATTTGGATTGACGTCATCGACCCGGAAGAGGAAGAACTCCTCTGGATCAAAGAAGCTTTTGCAGTTCAACTGCCAGAACTGGATGATTTAGGTGATTTGGAAGCGTCTGCTCGTTACTTTGAGGCAGACGATGGGCATCTGCATATTCGGACTGATTTCTTGTTAGACGAAGAAGACACATCACGCAACGTGAGGGTGGCTTTCGTATTAACCAACCAAGTTCTTTTCTCCATTCACGATGAAGACTTACCAGTATTTAGACTCGTTCGTCTTCGTGCGCGGTTACGCCCAGGCTCTGTTAGTAATGCCAAAGATGTTCTCCTGGATTTGTACTCAACCGATGCTGAATATTCGGCAGACGCGCTCGAGGAGGTTTATGAAAATCTAGAGCAAGCGGGTAAGCGCGTCTTATCTGAAACTATTACCGATGCCGATGCCGCAGGTGTTCTAGAGACGATTGCGACTGAGGAGGATACCAATGGCCGCATTCGTCGTAACGTAATGGATACTCGACGCGCCCTCTCATTTCTAATGCGCAGCAAATTACTCTCAGATGAGCAGCAAGAAGAGGCACGTCAAATCTTACGCGATATCGATTCCTTAGAAAACCACACCGCATTTTTGTTCGATAAGATCAACTTTTTAATGGATGCAACCGTTGGCTTTATTAGTTTGAACCAGAGCAAAATTATTAAGATCTTCTCTGTGGTTTCGGTCGCCCTGATGCCGCCCACCCTGCTCGCTAGCATTTGGGGTATGAACTTTGAGTTTATGCCCGAGTTAAAAGAGACCTGGGGTTATCCGGCCGCCATCATCACCATGATTATTTCAGCGATGATTCCATTGGGGTACTTCCGCCATAAAGGTTGGCTTAAGTCTAATTAAGAGTCAACAACTCAGTCTGGGCGGCTTAGGATTTGTATTAATTGGTCTAGAGCATAAATACAGGCTTGTTCACGGATTGCCTGACGATCGCCATTGAAGTGCTGAGTGTTTCCGATCAGCCGCGCAGGATTACTTGGCTTCTGAATTGCCCAAGCAAAGCAGACCATGCCAACTGGTTTGTTTTCAGTGGCGCCACCTGGTCCAGCAATGCCGGTGATGGCGATACTTGTTTGGGCTTCGCTGTGTTTCAACGCTCCCTGAGCCATGGCTTTGGCGATCTCTTCACTGACAGCACCGTATTGCTCAATTTGTGAGGGCGATACCCCAATACTCTCGGTCTTGGCTGCGTTACTATAGGTGACAAAGCCACGATCAAACCAACGGCTTGATCCTGCTTGAGCTGTCAGGTGGGCTGCCAATAAGCCACC
This sequence comes from Polynucleobacter sp. UBA2650, assembly GCA_002359975.1. Lineage (GTDB taxonomy): Bacteria > Pseudomonadota > Gammaproteobacteria > Burkholderiales > Burkholderiaceae > Polynucleobacter. Next base: position 12,551 of record DENG01000005.1, on the reverse strand, counting down.
TGTACAGGATTCTGCTAAGGCAATCTTGATGGACGATTTCTCCAAAAGATCGGAAAGCGTTTGTACAAGTGAAGCAATAGATTGATTCATCAGAAGAGTCTCATCCCCAACAGAATAAGAACGATTGTAAAAAAAGCCGCTAAGAGATCGTCTGCGATGATTCCAAAACCCTGCCAGATAATTGCCTGCGCTGAATTTACATGAGCATTTCTTTTGAAATATCGGTCAATGCGATTGATGGGCCAGGGTTTGATGGCATCCAAGAAACGAAATAATGCAAAAGCAAGAACTTGGATTGCAAATGACCCAGACCCAATACAAAGAAGAACTAACCAAAACGCAATAATCTCATCCCACACAATGCTGCCATGATCAGGATAGCCAAGATCTTTGCTGCAAATACCGCAAGCCCAGCAACCATAGACTAAGCCAAAAATAATTACGATCACTATCACTGCCTCTGAAAAAAATACTTGCATCACTAAGTAAAGAATCCAAGCAAGGAGAGTCCCAGCAGTTCCAGGAGCAAAGCGACTCAGCCCACTTCCCAGGCCGAGTGCAACAGTACGATGGATGGAGCCTAGCATCCAGGCAAAAGATAGTGTGGGAGAAAGACTCATGATTGCTGAGGGCTGATTACTTGAAATGATCAAAGGATTGCAAGAGAGTATTTGTTAGCTCTGCCCCTAAAAGCTTGCCGTCATGATCAAGTAGAGTAATGCTTTGTGCATCCTCCTTACTCTCGACCAGTTGGCCAATGCGAGTGAGCGTAATTCCTAGGTCGTTGGCAATTTGTTGAATGTGAAGACGATACTTTTGATCAGCTGTAAAACAAAGCTCATAGTCATCACCACCTGCCGCTGCACATTGCCGACGAATCTGCGCTTCTTGTTCGTGTAAAACATTCGATATTGGTAAGGAATCAATCCAGACCTCAGCATGAAGGTGAGATGCTTTCAGAATATGCTTGAGATCGCCTAGCAAGCCATCAGAGATATCAATCCCTGCACTTGCAATACCTCGCAATGCAATACCCAAGCCTACGCGCGGCATTGGTTCATGTAGTCGCTGATTAATCATTTTTAAATGGGTGGCACTTAGATTGAGAGTCCATTCATTGCGAGCATGGGCTAGTGCTAAGCGCGCATCACCAATTGTCCCAGATACCCAAATATCGTTATTCACCTGTGCGCCGCTTCGCTGAATGCTTTGCTGACGAGGCACGCTACCAAGCGCAGTGATGCTAATTGTTAATGGTCCAGCGCAGGTGTCGCCACCAATCAAGGGACAGTTAAATTGATTAGCCTCTTCAAACAATCCTCGCGCAAATGTTTGTATCCAAATATCATCCATACTCGGTAATGCAAGGGAGAGCGTGAAGCCCAGTGGGTTTGCACCCATAGCAGCCAAATCAGAAAGATTGACCGCTAGGGATTTCTTCCCTAAGCAGTATGGGTCAGCATCTGCAAAGAAGTGTCTTCCCGATACCAGCATATCGCTAGTGATTGCAATGAGCTCCCCCTCCTTGGGTTTGAGTAAGGCGCAATCATCACCAATACCTAATGCAGGGGTATTTTCAGGATTTTTTTTGGCCATTGCTTCGGCGCCTGCCTTAAAGACCGATTCAATCAGGACAAACTCTCCCACCCCCTCTGTGGGCCCCTTTATTGTGTTGGATATTGGCTTAGACATAGACTCATTTTAGGCGGGGTTTGGTATATCTCGTTCCGTGCGTGAACGGCGTTAGCTGGGAGTGCGCTCAATACCCCTTTCGCAGCAATCCTTTGGGAGGAATAGAATAGACATTTGAGCAAATATTTAACAAAAATGATCATTGTTAATTGCAACATTTAGAGCCTCCTAGGCCTTAAAAGCTATTTCACACCCATAAAACCCCTTCACCTCTTACCTGCAGATCACTATGAGTCAGTCTGGAAACAATCCCAATCAAAATAAAGAAGAGCAAATTAAGGCTCTGCGCCAAGCCGCCTTGCAATACCACGAGTTTCCGGTTCCTGGAAAGATAGCGGTTACGCCAACCAAACAATTAACCAATCAGCGGGACTTAGCCTTGGCCTACACCCCAGGGGTTGCCGCTGCTTGTGAAGAGATCAAAAAAGATCCTTCTACTGCATTTCGGTACACCGCTCGAGGAAATTTAGTGGGTGTAGTAACCAATGGAACCGCTGTCCTGGGCTTGGGCGATATTGGCCCACTAGCCAGCAAGCCGGTGATGGAAGGGAAGGCCGTCTTGTTTAAGAAGTTTGCGGGTATCGATGTATTTGATATTGAGGTCAATGAAAGCGATCCTGAGAAGTTGGTGGAAGTGATTGCTGCTCTTGAGCCTACCTTTGGCGGAATTAATTTGGAGGATATCAAGGCGCCAGATTGCTTCTTGGTGGAGCGTAAATTGCGCGAGCGCATGAAGATCCCGGTCTTTCATGATGATCAGCACGGCACTGCTATTGTGGTGGCAGCAGCCATTCTCAATGGCTTGAAGGTTGTTGGTAAAGACATTGGTAAGGTCAAGCTGGTCACCTCGGGCGCTGGTGCGGCAGCGCTAGCTTGTTTGGAGTTATTGGTGGATTTAGGTTTACCGAAAAGCAATATTTGGGTAACCGATATTGTCGGTGTGGTTTATGAGGGTCGAACCGAGTTGATGGATCCAAAAAAATTACCGTTTGCGCAAAAGACCGATAAACGCAACTTAGGTGAAGCGATTGAGGGCGCCGATGTTTTCTTGGGATTGTCCGCTGGAGGAGTTCTAAAGCCAGAAATGGTGAAACGTATGGCCGATAAGCCGCTCGTATTTGCATTAGCCAATCCCACCCCTGAAATCCTTCCCGAAGAGGTGAAATCAGTTCGGCCAGATGCGGTCATGGCAACAGGGCGGACCGATTACCCCAATCAAGTCAACAATGTTTTGTGTTTCCCTTTTATATTTCGTGGCGCTTTGGATGTGGGCGCTACCACCATTACCCGTGAGATGGAAATTGCGGCGGTTACGGCTATCGCTGACTTGGCGCGAGCCGAACAAAGCGATGTAGTAGCTGCGGTCTATAGTACTGAGAATTTGGCATTTGGCCCTGATTATTTAATTCCCAAGCCGTTTGATCCCCGCCTGATTACCGTGATCGCGCCCGCCGTTGCTAAGGCAGCTATGGATTGTGGGGTTGCTAGTCGACCCATTAAAGACTTTGCGCTTTACAAAGATCAGTTGCAACAGTTTGTGTATCACTCAGGCACCATCATGAAACCGCTCTTTGGCATTGCCAAGAAGATTCCGGCAGAGCAAAAACGGATTGTTTTCTGTGAGGGTGAGAATGAGCGTGTCATGCGCGCTGTGCAAATCATGCTCGATGAAAATTTAGCAAATCCAATCTTAATCGGTCGCCCCTCTGTAATTGAGCATCGCATTGAGAAATACGGCCTGCGCATGAAGCCTGGTGTTGATATTGAGATTGTGAATCCCGAAAGCGATTCTCGCTTTAGGGATTTTTGGCAGACCTATTTACAGCTGACAGAGCGTAAGGGGGTAACGGAGTCCTTTGCCAAATTAGAAATGCGTCGTCGTAATACTTTGATTGGTTCTATTCTTCTAAAAAAAGGTCACGCTGATGGCATGATTTGTGGAACGATTAGTAACGTCGGCACCCATCTCAAATATATCGATGAAGTCATCGGCCATGAACTGGGGGCGAGTGTTTATGGGGGGATGTCGGGGCTAATATTGCCCAATCGCCAAGTCTTCTTGGTAGACACCCATGTCAATGTTGATCCCACAGCTTCACAGTTAGCAGAAATTACTTTGTTGGCGGCTAGCGAGATGCGGAAGCTGGGCATGACCCCCAAAGTTGCCCTTTTATCCCATTCCAACTTTGGTTCAAGTGATGCGCCTTCGGCCCTCAAAATGCGCGAGGTCTTGGCAATTTTGCAAGCGACTGCACCCGATCTTGAGGTCGATGGTGAAATGCATGGCGATTGCGCTCTTGACCCTGAAATCCGCGCAGGGGCGGTCACACAGTCCAGATTGAAGGGCGAGGCTAATTTATTGGTCTTACCTAATATCGATGCAGCCAACATCTCGTATAACTTATTAAAAACTGCCGCTGGTAACGGGGTGGCAATTGGCCCACTCTTACTTGGTGTGGCAAAACCGATCCATATTCTTACCCCGGCAGCCACTGTGCGCCGTATTGTGAATGTGACAACCCTGGCCGTGGTTGAGGCTGCAAGTCAATCTAGAGGGTTATTTTAAGTAATAGTAAGTAGTCGCTTACTTTTAATTTATTTATATAAATCAATAGCTTATAAAATAAGTACCTGAATTGGGCTTGATTTGAGGGCGGGATAAGGGTAATCTACTACCCATCATGAACATTCTTCCTGAAAACATATCTTCAGCAAGCGTCGAAGACCACAGNNCAGACCTATGCTGCCAATCAAGACCTAGGAAAAAAAGTGACAGCTTCTTGGCGCGCCGCTTTGGCAATCAGAGATGCTGGACCCCCAGCAATGTTGCGCAGTGTGCGCCCCAATATCGTGCAATCGATTCGTGCATTTAGAACGAGCGATTTAGCAGAGGCCGCTACCGAGCTTGGTCAACACTTTGTATACGCTGCATGTACTAATGCCAATACAAAAGGTGAGGTGCTTGAAGCCATCGCGAATGCTTACATGTTTACTAAGCAACAAGCGAAAAACTTTGATCCTCTCTTAGACGCATTAACGACCTTGGTTGATAAGGCGGGACCACAACCAGGTTTTGTGGTGGTCCTTGAGGGGCTTCCTTGTACGCAAAAGTTTGATAAGGAAGCGCGCGAAACTCTGTTAGATGTATTCCGTGATGCAGTCGAGTTCTGGTCTGAGCGCCGTGTACCGTATCGCGTGTTCTATTCCTTCGCTTAAATTATCCTAAGCTCTTTTTAGATTCCAAACAGCATGAACTGCTGTGATCGCTACGATCCCAGCAGTTTCTGTTCTGAGTACGCGCGGCCCTAGAGAGAGTATTTCGAAGCCAGCCTGTTGGGCTAAGGCTTCTTCATTGGACGAGAGTCCGCCTTCTGGCCCAATCACAATACATATATCGCTAGGCACTTGTTGATTTAAAAAGCCCTCAAATGAACCCTTGGCTTCAGGGCTTAGAAGGGCTTTAATCTTCGCTTTTGAAGTCTTGATGGCATGGTCATAATTTTGTACTGGTTCAATCTGAGGAATGACCGTTCGATCGCATTGTTCGCAAGCAGCCTCCGCAATTGCTTGCCAGTGAGCTAGGCGCTTCTCGGAACGTTTGGTATCGCTGCGAAGTCGTAGAACTGAGCGTTCGCATTCAACGGGAATAATATGGGCAGCACCCGTTTCAACCGCTTTTTCAATAATCCAATCCATTTTGTCGCCCCCTGCCAATCCCTGAATGAGCGCAATGCGATGGGGCGACTCTCGGTGCAAATCCAGCTCGATATCGGTGATTTCTATTTGCCCAAATTGCTTAGAGAGATTTAGTAATGTCGCTCTTGCAATATGCCCTTTTCCATCAAAGATAGCAAATGATTCAGAGTCGGTGATGCGGCGTACACGAAGATGGTGGACAAGATCGGCATTAATATCACAAATCAATTTTGCTTGATCGGAGTCGGCCCAATCACCTGCTAGATAAAACTGTGGCATCAGAAATTAACCTAATCCCTTTTTGGTTTACTTCTTCTTATTACGGCAATTTTTTTTCTGGCAATGACCATACATCGCCAGTGAATGCTCTTGTAATTTAAAGCCAAGAGACTTGGCAATCTCGTTTTGACGCTTCTCAATAGCGGGATCTACAAACTCCTCCACGTGTCCACAATCTAGGCAAACCAGGTGGTCATGATGCTTCCCTTCATTGAGCTCGTAAATGGCTCGGCTATCCCCCTTGCTTGACTCAAAATGGCTCCGCAAGAGGATCCCGGCTTGCTCAAACTGGGTTAAAACTCGGTAGACCGTAGCAATGCCGATATCTGAATCATCTTTAGATAACGCCATATAGACCTCTTCGGCACTGTAATGGGAGCTAGGGTTTTGCTGAAAGAACTCTAGAACCTTGATGCGCGGTGCGGTCACCTTTAGGCCGATTTCTCGAAGTTCAGCAGGGGAGGAGTTTTGGCTCATAGGGTTTTAGATCATATTTAGGCATTGGGCGCTAAAATCAAGTACTTAATGATACGTTGAACCTTTAGTCCATGCAGATTAGCATTTTTACCCGTTCTGTCAGCAGTTCCCTAGCCAGAAGCCAAAGAGCGCTATGGGTTAGCGTATTTTGTCTTGCTTTGGGAGGCTGCTCCTCAGCAATCGACAATACGCAGCGGGCGTGGATGAATAGTATTTTTCAGCCCTATGTCCCTGATGTTGTGCAGGGCAATTTTATTTCGAGCGAACAGTATTCAAACTTAAAAGTAGGTATGACACGTGAGCAGGTACGTCAAATTATGGGCACGCCCTTATTAGCAAGTTACTTCCATGCGAATCGTTGGGACTATGTCTTTGAGTTCAAGCGTGAGGGCGAGACTGTTGGTAAGGAGCGACGTGTCACATTAATTTTTGAGGGAGATCAACTCGCTAAGTTTGGAGGGGATGCCCTACCAACCGAAGTTGAATTGGTGGCAGAAATTGATACCTACGCACGGGAGAGACGAAGTTTTTGGGATGTGATGACTGGCAAAAATAAGCCCCCAAAAAGACAAAAAAAGGTGGCCCCTGAAGTGATGGTAATTAGTCAGCCAAATAATTTACCCTTGCCATCCCCACAGCCAAATACAGTAATTACGCCTGTTAAAAACTAGTGGATAGAAGGTAAATCATGCCAATGAAATTTGCGGTTGCCGGCGCTACCGGAAAGATGGGCAAGATGCTCATCGAGACCATTCTGAATGATCCAAATGCGGAGCTAACTGGCGCACTCGAGCATAGCGCATGCCCACAATTAGGGAACGACGCAGGGGCATTCTTGGGGAAGGCAACAAAGGTCCAAATAACTTCTGATCTAGCCAAAGGTTTGACAGGGGCTGAGTATTTGATTGACTTCACAAGACCCGAAGGTACTTTATTGCATGCGGTTGCGGCACAAAAGGCGGGGGTCAAAATGATTATTGGAACCACCGGTTTCACCCCTGAGCAATTAAAGCAGTTACAGGCCACCTCAGAAACCATTGCAATGGTCTTTGCGCCGAATATGAGTGTGGGTGTGAACGCTACCTTCAAGATTTTGCAGGTCGCTGCGCAGTTGCTTAATCAAGGCTATGACATTGAGATCGTGGAAGCCCATCATCGGCATAAAGTGGATGCACCCTCTGGCACTGCTCTAAAGATGGGTGAGGTAATTGCTAATGCACAAGGTAAAACATTAAGTGATGTAGCAGTGTATGCACGTGAAGGCCATACTGGTCCAAGAGTGCCAGGGAGCATTGGCTTTGCCACCATCCGTGGCGGCGATATTGTGGGTGATCATACGGTGATTTTTGCGGGTGAGGGTGAGCGGATTGAAATTAGTCACAAATCAAGTAGTCGTCAGTCTTACGCTCAAGGTGCTTTGCGGGCAGCCGCCTTTTTACAGAATCAAGCGAAGGGTTGGTTTGATATGCAGGATGTTCTTGGCCTCAAAAAATAACCACATCATTTAAAAACAAATAAAAATTTAGAGTAAGACGGCGATGGCAAAGGATTATGATTTTCGTAGTATTGAGGCAAATGCACATAGCGATTGGATCAAAAATGAGGCTTATCGCGTAATCGAGAATGCAAAGAGTGCAGACGGTCTGGTAAAGCCTAAGTTTTATGCTTGCTCGATGTTGCCTTACCCATCGGGTAAATTACATATGGGCCATGTGCGCAACTACACCATCAATGATGTAATGGCTCGTCAGTTACGCATGCAAGGTTATAACGTTCTAATGCCCATGGGCTGGGATGCCTTTGGCATGCCAGCAGAGAATGCAGCAATTCAGAATAAAGTTCCACCTGCGCAATGGACCTATCAAAATATTGATTACATGCGTAAGCAAATGGCTGCGATGGGATTAGCAATTGACTGGTCACGCGAGATCGCTACCTGTCAGCCGGATTACTACCGCTGGAACCAATGGTTATTTTTGAAGATGCTAGAAAAAGGGATTGCGTATCGTAAGACCCAAACAGTGAACTGGGATCCCATTGATCAAACCGTTCTGGCTAATGAGCAGGTAATTGATGGACGTGGTTGGCGTTCTGGCGCCCCAGTAGAAAAGCGTGAGATCCCCGGCTATTACCTCAACATCACCGCTTATGCAGAAGAACTGCTTACGGGCTTAGATCATTTAGATTGGCCTGAACGCGTCAAGATCATGCAGCAAAACTGGATTGGCAAAAGTCAGGGGGTTCGTTTTGCATTTGCTCATCAAATTAAAGATGATGCTGGTCACCTTATTGGTCAAGGCAAAATGTATGTCTTCACCACGCGCGCCGATACCATCATGGGCGTTACATTTTGCGCAGTGGCGGCAGAGCATCCCTTGGCTAGTCAAGCAGCTAAATCAAATCCAGCCTTGGCTGGTTTTATTGAGAAGTGTAAGACCGGGAGCGTGATTGAAGCAGATCTTGCTACGCAAGACAAAGAGGGCATGCCAACTGGCTTATATGTAAACCATCCTGTAACGCAAGAGCCAATTCCTCTATGGGTGGGCAATTATGTTTTGATGTCTTATGGCGACGGTGCAGTGATGGGCGTGCCGGCACACGACGAACGCGACTTTGCATTTGCAAATAAATACCAGCTCCCAATCAAGCAAGTCATTGCAGTAAAGAGCAAAACTTCTTTATTTAACGCAAGCCATTGGCAAGACTGGTATGCCCAAAAAGATAATGTTGAGTGTATAGATAGCGATCGCTACGATGGCTTATCTCATGAAGAGGCGGTCCAAGCTGTTGCGCAAGATCTCAAGGCAATGGGATTGGGCGAACTCAAAACCACCTACCGCTTGCGTGACTGGGGGATCTCCCGCCAACGCTATTGGGGAACGCCAATCCCGATTATTCATTGTGAGAGCTGTGGTGAGGTCCCAGTTCCCGAAGCCGATTTGCCAGTAATACTTCCAGAGGACTGTGTACCCGATGGTTCTGGCAACCCCCTAAATAAACGAGATGATTTTCTAAAAGTGGATTGCCCTAAATGCGGCAAATCGGCTAGGCGCGAGACCGATACGATGGATACCTTTGTCGATTCGTCATGGTATTTCATGCGCTATACAGGGCCTGATGCAAAGACGATGGTAGATGCACGTAATGAGTATTGGATGCCAATGGATCAATACATTGGCGGTATTGAGCATGCGATTTTGCATTTGCTGTATGCGCGCTTTTGGACCAAGGTCATGCGCGATATGAAGCTCATCCACTTTAACGAGCCTTTTCAGAATCTGCTAACCCAAGGTATGGTCTTAAACGAAACCTTTTATAAAGAAGATGCCGGTAAGAAGCTCTGGATTAATCCCTCGGAGGTTGAGCTTGATTTGGATGAAAAAGGCCGACCTATTGCCGCTAAATTAATCAAGGACGGCTCGCCTGTAGAGATTGGTGGCGTTGAGAAAATGGCCAAGAGCAAGAACAATGGGGTTGATCCACAGGCTCTCATTGATCAATATGGTGCAGATACAGCGCGTTTATTTACGATGTTTGCCGCTCCCCCTGAGCAACAGCTCGAGTGGTCTGGGGCAGGGGTTGAGGGCGCTTCACGTTTTCTGAGACGACTCTGGATTTATGCGAGCTCTCAGGCGCAGGTACTTCACAATGTCCAAACAGTAATTACTGGTGAACTAAATACAGCTGAGAAGGATCTGCGCTTTGAGGTGCATACCATTCTCAAGCAGGCTAATTTTGACTATCAACGTCGTCAATACAATACAGTGGTCTCTGCAGCGATGAAGATGTTAAATGTTTTAGAGCCAATTAAGTTAGATGGCGCATCACAACAAATTAGTCCAGCTGTTCTATCTGAGTCTCT
>DENG01000005.1:1108-2491 GCA_002359975.1 Polynucleobacter sp. UBA2650 | reverse complement strand
AAAACAGTTTGGATCCCTATTAGATGCTCCATGGCCCACGGTGGATGAATCTGCTCTGGTGCAAAGTGAGATAGAGTTGGTATTGCAAGTCAACGGCAAGCATCGAGGGCAGATCAAGGTACCTGCAGATGCCACCAAAGAGATAATTGAGTCTATTGCCCTTCGTGCCGAGTCGGTTCTTAGGATATTGAATGGCGCTAATCCCAAGAAGGTCATTGTGGTACCGGGTAGACTCGTGAATGTCGTAGCATAGCAATATGAGCCATTTATTGACCCACAATCGCCGTACATTCTTGAGCACCCTAGGGGGCATCACCCTCTTGTCTTTTGGAGGGCTTTCTGCGTGCGGATTTAGGCTACGAGGATCGGTCACCATCCCCTATAAAGCGATTTTGATTTCTGGCCGTCCTTCGCCCCAGTTACGTTATGACCTGGAGCGCATCATTGTCACTGGCTCAAATGCAAAAGTAGTAAGCAATGGCAAAGATGCCGATCTAATTTTAGAGATTGTGAGCGAAGAGAGTACAAGGCAGATTTTGACCTACACTTCCACTGGTCAGATCTCCGCTTATCGTCTTAATAATCGTGTGATTTTTAGAGCCTTTGATAATGTTGGTGCTGAGGTTATTCCAGAGTCTGATATCTATGTGACCCGCGATTTAGATTTCACGACCGCAACCGTTTTGGCATCTGATCAGCAACAACAGCAGTTCTTAGAAAGTATGCGCGCAGATCTTGCTTTGCAAATATTGCGGCGAGTCGCAACGCTTGGTCGGGTAGCAAGATAGCTCACTATTTACCCTAGGAAAGTGGCATGATCAAAAGCGACGCATTTCATATGCATTTGACTGCCCTTGCAAAAGAGCAGCATAGCTTTAAGCCCCTTTATATTTTTAGCGGTGATGAGCCCTTATTGATGATGGAGGCAATCGATGCCTTGCGAGCTCTTGCTAGGACTGGTGGCTTTACTGAACGTGAGGTGTTGGTGCAGGATCGCTATTTTGACTGGGCCGCTCTAATCAATGCCGGGCAAACCATGTCTTTATTTGGGGATAAGCGTTTTGTAGAGCTGCGTATGCCTACTGGTAAGCCTGGTCGAGATGGCGCTGAATCTCTAAAACACTTTGCTGAGCAAATTAACAATACAGGCAATGGTGTGGACACGATCATTTGTATTATTTTGCCGCGCTTAGATTCGAAGACCAAAAGTTCAGCATGGTTCTCCGCTTTAGATGAAGCTGGTATGGCCATACAAATTGACTCAATTGATCGCCTTGCCCTTCCACATTGGATTGGACAACGCCTTAAAAAACAATCTCAGGAAGTGGAGGCAGGTGAAAGCGGGCAACGCGCTCTCCAATTTATGTCCGATCAGGTTGAGGG
>DENG01000005.1:0-1023 GCA_002359975.1 Polynucleobacter sp. UBA2650 | reverse complement strand
CGCTATGATATTTTTGAGCTTACGGAGTCGATGCTCTCTGGCGATGCAGCACGTTTGAACCGAATGCTAGATGGCTTACAGGGGGAGGGTGAGCCATTGCCATTAATTTTATGGAGTGTGAGCGATGAGCTCCGAACCCTCCATAAGGTACAGTCTGCATTATTGGCTGGTGATGCCCTAGCAAACTTATTACGGAACTATCGAATTTGGGGAAAGCGCGAGAAGTTGTATCCCGTTGCACTTAAACGGATTGCACCTAAAAAACTGAAGCAAGCTATGGTTTTGGCTGCGAACCTTGATAAACAAGTGAAAGGCTTATTAGTCCGTGACTTACCTAGCAATCCATGGGATGGTCTTCGCCTGATTGGTGGCTTATTGCGTTAGAGTATGGTCTATGGGAGCACAAAACCAATCCACGATTGAGCAAATGATGTTGGCTATTGGCCAGCAAGCGAGATCCGCATCGCGGGCGATGGCAAAAGCAAGTAGTGAGCAAAAGAATCGGGCATTAATTAATATTGCGACAGCTGTTCGTCGGGATGCTGCCAAAATATTGGCGGCTAATGCTGTCGATATAAAGCGTGCCAAGACTAATGGTAACGATGCAGCCTTTATTGATCGGTTGACCATGACCGAGAAATCCATTGAGAACATGGCTTTGGGCCTTGTGCAAATCGCTAGTCTGGGAGATCCTGTTGGGCACATCGGTGCTTTTAAGAAACAAGCCTCAGGAATTTTGATCGCGCAGATGCGCGTGCCTTTAGGGGTCATTGGTATTATTTATGAGTCAAGACCGAACGTGACTATTGATGCTGCCGCACTATGTTTGAAGTCAGGCAATGCAGTCATTTTGCGAGGCGGTTCAGAGGCAATTGATTCAAATACCTACTTGGCAGGTTTGATTCAGGAAGGATTGGCTGCGGCACAACTTCCCGCAGAAGCTGTTCAGGTGGTTCAAACAACCGATCGAGCCGCTGTTGGCAAGATGATTACCATGACCGAATACATTGATGTCATCGTACC
>DENG01000050.1:12041-17638 GCA_002359975.1 Polynucleobacter sp. UBA2650 | reverse complement strand
GGTCCTCCCCTGTTCGCGGGTTAAATCAGCAACCCAAGCGGATACCGCAGCGGAGATAGCACCTGCTCCCATTAAGCCGCGACCAATCGCGATCCACAATAAATCATCTCGACTAGCCGCAATGAATGCGCCAGCAATAAATAGGCTCAGGCCCCACAAAACGACCGGTTTTCGACCAATTCGGTCTGATAAGGTACCCAGAGGAATATGAAAAAAAGCCTGAACAATATTAAAGATACCGAGCGCTAAGCCTACCCAGAGGGCATTTTGCCCCCCCGGTAAATCCTTGGCATGCAAAGAAAAGACGGGTAAGAGCAGGAAAAGGCCTAGCATCCGCAAGCCAAAGATGCCAGCAAGAGCCAGGGTTGAGCGGAGTTCGGAAGAGTTCATTAGAAAAGGCTATATTAACAAGTTACGCTAAAAAATCATGAACAACGAAATTAAGATCCGCGGTGCCCGCACCCACAACCTAAAAAACATTAATCTCGATATCCCGCGCGAGAAACTGGTGGTGCTTACGGGGCTTTCAGGATCGGGCAAAAGCTCCCTAGCTTTTGATACTCTGTATGCCGAAGGACAACGTCGCTATGTGGAATCACTTTCTGCATATGCAAGGCAGTTTTTACAACTCATGGAAAAGCCCGACGTTGATGTCATTGAGGGATTGTCGCCAGCCATTTCGATCGAGCAAAAAGCAACCAGTCATAATCCACGGTCTACCGTAGGCACGGTTACTGAAATTCATGATTACCTTCGTTTGTTATTTGCCCGTGCAGGCACACCCTACTGCCCCGATCATGAGCTTCCACTAGAAGCACAAAGCGTATCCCAAATGGTAGATACCGTATTAGCGATGCCAGAAGATAGCAAGTTAATGATTTTGGCTCCTGTTGTCAGCGAACGCAAAGGGGAGTTTGTCGATTTATTTGAAAACTTGCAAGCTCAGGGATTCGTCCGCTTTCGGGTTCGCTCAGGAGGCGGAACAAGCAATGCGGCTAAAGCAGAAATTTTTGAGTCCGATCGCCTACCTCAGTTAAAGAAAAATGATAAGCACTCTATCGAGGTAGTGGTAGACCGCATTCGCGTAAAAGCAGAAATTGGGCAGCGGCTTGCTGAATCCTTCGAAACCGCACTTCGACTTGCGGATGGTAAAGCCATGATCGTCAATATGGATACCGGCGATGAAACTATCTTTTCAAGTAAGTTTGCCTGCCCCGTTTGTTCATACTCATTGCAAGAGTTAGAGCCACGATTATTCTCTTTCAATAACCCGATGGGTGCTTGCCCAAGTTGTGATGGCCTTGGTCATATTTCCTTTTTTGATCCTAAACGGGTGGTCGCACACCCAGATCTTTCTTTAGCGTCGGGCGCCATCAAAGGTTGGGATCGACGCAATCAGTTTTACTTCAAGTTATTACAAACCTTAGCGAAATACGGCGGCTTTGATCTGGAGAAGCCGTTTGAAAAACTCTCTAAGAAAGCTCAAGAACTTATTTTGCATGGCTCTGGTGAAGATACCATTCCATTTGAATATCTCAATGAAAAGGGTCGCTCGGTGGTTCGTGAGCACTCATTTGAAGGAATCCTGGCCAACTTTGAACGTCGTTATCGCGAAACCGACTCTGCAGCAGTTCGTGAGGAGTTGGCGCGTTACCAAAATATCCGCTCCTGTCCTGATTGCAAGGGGACACGGCTTCGAAAAGAGGCGCGTTTTGTCAAAGTGGGTGAAAGTAAACAGGCCCGCGCTATTTACGAAATTAGCGCCATGCCATTACGTGAGGCACAAAACTATTTTGCTGAACTAAATCTTAAAGGCGCTAAGCGCGAGATTGCTGACAAAATTGTTAAAGAGATTGGTTCCCGGCTTCGCTTTTTAAACGATGTTGGTTTGGATTATCTTTCTCTTGAGCGCAGTGCCGATACTCTCTCCGGCGGTGAGGCGCAACGAATTCGTTTAGCCTCACAAATTGGCTCGGGACTGACTGGGGTGATGTACGTATTAGATGAGCCATCGATTGGTTTACATCAACGCGACAATGATCGTCTCATTGCGACTCTCAAACATTTGCGGGACCTAGGTAATAGCGTTTTGGTTGTAGAACACGATGAGGATATGATCCGCTCTTCCGACTACGTTATCGACATTGGTCCTGGTGCTGGTGTTCATGGCGGTCAAATCGTTGCGACCGGCACGCCAACGGAGGTTGAAAACAACCCTAACTCATTAACAGGCGCTTATTTATCTGGGCTAGAAGAAATTACTGTGCCTGAGCATCGAAATAAAAATGATGGGCGTTTCTTGAGCATCATTGGCGCAACAGGCAACAACCTCCAAAAAGTCGATGCGCAGATTCCAGTGGGCTTATTAACATGCGTGACCGGTGTATCGGGCTCCGGTAAATCCACCTTAATTAATGACACCTTATTTCATGCGGTCGCTCAACATCTCTATGGGTCAAGTGCTGAACCTGCGCCCCATGAACGAATTGAGGGCATAGAGTTTTTTGATAAGGTCATTAATGTTGACCAGTCTCCAATCGGACGAACGCCTCGCTCCAACCCGGCAACCTACACTGGGGTCTTTACCCCGATCCGAGAGTTATTTGCTGGAGTGCCAGCAGCACGAGAGCGCGGCTACGAAGCAGGGCGCTTCTCATTTAACGTCAAAGGTGGGCGGTGCGAGACCTGCGAGGGTGATGGCGTACTTAAAGTAGAAATGCATTTCTTACCAGATGTTTATGTACCTTGCGATGTCTGTCATGGAAAACGCTATAACCGTGAGACCTTGGACATTCGTTACAAAGGTAAAAATATTCATGAGGTTTTGGCAATGACAATTGAACAGGCGCATGAGTTCTTTGAAGCAGTGCCTGTGGTCAAACGTAAACTTAAAACCCTGCTTGATGTTGGCTTAGGTTATGTCTGTCTCGGACAAAGCGCTACCACGCTATCAGGCGGCGAAGCGCAGCGTGTCAAGTTGTCACTCGAACTATCCAAACGGGATACCGGCCGCACTTTGTATATCTTGGATGAACCAACTACTGGTTTGCACTTTCATGATATTAAATTACTGCTGGGTGTTATTCACACACTGAAGAAGCAAGGCAATACAGTGGTCATCATTGAGCACAACTTGGACGTCATTAAAACTGCAGATTGGTTGATTGACCTTGGTCCAAATGGTGGCGCCGGTGGCGGTCAAATTATTGCAAAGGGATCGCCTGAAGACGTAGCTAATAACGCAGCAAGCTTTACGGGGAAATATCTGAAGCCGTTGTTAAAGGCTAAATCGCCATTACCAGCCAAAAAGAAAAAGTCTTTAGAGCAAGCGAGCCTCAGCTAAATCGATTGATTCTGGGCTACCGGATAAAACCACAATATCACCTTGCTGTAAAACAGGGTCCTCGGCAAGGTCTAACTTTGTATAGTCCGATTCAGTCGATTTTCTGCGTACCGCTTGAATGTTAACCCCATCCTCGTCCAGTGAGAGCTCAGAAAGTCTCTTACCAAGGGCTTGAGCGCCTTCTTGCAAGGGAACAGAATGGAGATGCCAGGATTGATTTGCGCTTACCTCATCATCTTCGGCGCCTCTAAAATACCCACGTAATAATCCATAGCGCTCTTCGCGAGCATCCGTAATACGCCGTACCACCTTGCGCATGGGCACGCCCATCATCAATAAAACATGAGAGGCCAACATTAAGCTACCCTCGATGAGCTCTGGAATCACTTCAGTGGCACCAGCACTTTGTAGTTTTTCTAAATCTGCATCATCGCGCGTACGAACCAATGCGGTCATGCCAGGCTTTAAACCCTCGACCAAGCGCAGGATCTTTAAGCTAGCCGGCGTATCTGCAAACGATATGACTAGTGCTTTTGCACGAGATAAGCCCGCTGCTACGAGGACGTTCTCACGTGTTGCATCCCCATACACCACATGACTCCCCCCCGCTACAGCATCTGCGATCCGGTCTGGATCTAAATCTAGCGCTAGATAGGAAATGTTCTCTTGGTCGAGCATTTTGGCAAGCGCCTGACCCGAACGACCAAAACCACAAATAATGACGTGATCTTTATTGCGAACACTTTTTGTTGCCACCTTAGTTAAAGCAAGCGACTGTAATAGCCATTCATTACTTGCAAAGCGCAGTGCAATCTGATCGCTGTACTGAATTAAGAATGGGGCGATTAGCATGGATAGCAACATAGCTGCGAGCACGGCTTGACTAAAGGCAGGATCAATCATGTGTAAGCCGTCAATTTGATTCAGCAGTACAAAGCCAAACTCACCCGCTTGTGCCAAACACAAACCTGTCCGAATGGAAATGCCCGAACTTGAACCAAATCCACGTGCGAGGATGGCAATTAAGCCGAACTTAAATACCAAGGGCAAAACAAATAACAGTAAAACAAGAATCCATTGCTCATAGATAACTACTGGATCAAGCAACATGCCAATCGTAATAAAAAACAGGCCCAGCAATACATCTCGAAATGGCTTGATATCGTCTTCAACCTCATGACGATAGGGCGTCTCCGATATCAGCATCCCTGCCAAAAAAGCCCCCAGCGCCATGGATAAACCAAAATGCTCCGTCAGTGCTGACATGCCCAATACAATTAATAGCAAATTGAGCATGAATAGTTCTTGCGAGCGATACCCCGCTACAAACTTAAACCAACGACTCATGACGTTTTGGCCGATATAAAAAATCAACACTAAAGCCAGCGAAATTTTGACTAATGCGATTGAAATATCTGTAATGAGATCTTTGCCGCTTTGTGCAAGCGAGGGAATCAAAATTAACAGAAAGACTACTGCAAGATCCTGAAATAAAAGAATACCGACTACATTGCGACCCTGCTCTGTTTCGAGCTCCATCCTGTCTGACAAAATTTTGGTGACAATAGCGGTCGATGACATCGATAAGGCGCCCCCTAATGCAAGCGCTGCCTGCCACGACATGGGGTAAATCCAGGCAATCATCAAGCCAATCGGTATTGTTAAAACGATTGTCAAAATAACCTGGCTAGCGCCTAGACCAAAAACGATCTTACGCATCGAGCGTAATTTATGAATATTGAATTCAAGGCCAATTGAAAACATCAAAAAGACCACCCCGAACTCGGCAAGATACTTCACGGTTTCTGAATCAGAAGCCAGGCCTAAAGCATGAGGTCCAATCAAAACGCCGGCAGCCAGATAGCCCAAAATGGGGGGCAAGCCAAAATAGCGGAAAATGAGGACTCCCGCCACACCAGAGGCTAATAAAAATAGGGTTAGTTGAAGAACGCTCGGCATATACTTACTCCATGATAGCTAAGAACCCACGTGCGCTTGAGTTGGCGTGCGATACCCTCGATATCGAAGCGGATGCTTTGCGCAAAATGCGAGACCGGCTTGCAAAAACAGGTCAAGATGCCCTTGTTTTATCGGTCGCCCTCCTAGAGCAATGTCGTGGTCGCATCGTAGTTTCAGGAATCGGTAAATCGGGTCACATCGCCCGAAAAATTGCTGCGACTTTTGCATCCACAGGCTCACCGGCCTTCTTTGTCCACCCCGCTGAGGCTAGTCATGGTGATTTGGGCATGGTAAC
>DENG01000050.1:8574-12009 GCA_002359975.1 Polynucleobacter sp. UBA2650 | reverse complement strand
GTTCCCATCATCAAGCGAACCGGGGCCAAACTGATTGCCCTAACTGGTGATCCAAGCTCGTCCCTTGCAAAATTGGCCGATGCCCATTTAGATGTTAGCGTCGACAAAGAAGCATGTCCCTTAAATATGGCACCTACAACTAGCACGACTGCTGCACTTGCCATGGGTGATGCCCTCGCAGTGGCTCTCCTCGATGCGCGAGGTTTTAATGCCCAAGACTTTTTACGATCGCATCCCGGCGGGCGCCTGGGACGTAAATTACTCATTCATGTATCAGAGGTCATGCGTGATTTTGCAAATACTCCCAAAGTTTTTGAGGGTAGCTCATTTCAGGAGGCTTTAGCAGAAATGAGTCGCCATAAGATGGGTTTAGTTGTGATCGTGAATGCAAACAATCAAGTGCTTGGTATCTTGACTGACGGTGATTTACGACGCTTGCTCGAAAAGGGTGAAGATACAAAAACTATTCGTCTTGTACAGATCGTGACCGCAAACCCCAGAACTATTCCGCCTGATCTCATTGCTGAAGAAGCCATTGAGATGATGGAGCACCATCGAATTAATCATCTTATCGTTGCAGATGCCAACAAAACCCTCTTGGGTGCTTTAAATCTTCATGACTTATTTGCTGCGAAGGTTATCTAAACATGTCGGTTGCCTTCAATGCCCATACCACCAATCCTATAAAAGCGCACCCGCAAGCTCTCGAGCGGGCTAGCGCAATAAAGATGTTGGTGCTAGATGTTGATGGGGTGCTTACGAATGGTCAGGTCTTTTTTGGGCCCGATGGTAAAGAGATGCTCAAAGGCTTTGATATACAGGATGGCTATGGGATTCAGTTGCTACAAAGTGCTGGCATACCGTGTGCTGTGATTACTGGGCGCCACTCAAAAATGGTACTAGCGCGCTGTGATGAGCTCAACATCAAACATGTATTCACGGGCGTAAAAGACAAAAACACAGTGTTAGATGAGCTTTTAAAGCGAGTTGCTTTAAAAGCAAGTGACCTTGCGGTTATGGGTGATGACTGGCCTGATTTAGCCATCCTCATGCGTGCTGGTTTTCGAATTGCTCCAGCACAAGCCCATCTGGAAGTTTGTCAGATTGCACACTATATTACCCATGCCAAAGGTGGCTATGGTGCTGTTCGCGAAGCATGCGATGTGATCTTAAAGGCGCGCGGCCAATATGACCAGCTACTGATCTCTGCAAAAGGTCAGTCAGGAACATCATGAAATTCACTAGCAGGCAGATCTATCAGGTTACAGTGCGAGGGCTGTTGCGTACTCTCCCCTTTTTACTGATGGGCTCTCTTACTTTAGCAACCTTTTGGTTGGTTAAGAGAAGTTCTCCACCAGAGGCATTGCTTTTGGCACGAGTTCCTCAACATGTACCTGACTACATCCTAAAGAATGCCTCACTATCCAACCTAAATGAACTTGGGCAAACCAAATATCGAATTCTTGGTAAAAAACTTACCCACTATGAAGATGATGCATCGATGGATCTAGAGCTTCCCCGAATGCGTGCTTTTCAGGCTCAAGGCTCCGCTCCGGTCACTGTGAAAGCCGATCGTGGTCACATAGACGGAGATCTAACTATCTTGGATCTATTTGGTAATGGAGAAATATTCCGACCCGCTCAAGAGGCTACTGGCGATCTAAAAGCTTCGCCCCGATTACTGGCACGCTCCAGCTTTTTTCAGGCCCTCATCAATGAGGATATTGTTCGCACTGATAAACCCTTAGAGCTTCAACAAGGCATGTCGATCATGAACTCGACAGGTGGTGGCACATTTAATAACGTACAACAAAGTGTGACACTAACTGGTCAGGTCCGCGGCCGTATTGAGCCCTCCGAACAACGAGGACGAAATTGAACCCCGCCCTTCGTATCTTGATGCTCTTATTGCCACTTTGGGTAGGTAGCGCCCTGGCCAATAAAGCAGATCAAGATAAGCCCCTTGTTATCAATGCGGATAAAGTAGATGTCGATGATGTCAAGCAAAGCTATCAACTTAATGGCGATGTTTTGCTAATCAAAGGTTCTATGATCGCAAAAGGTGATAAAGGAAGTATTCTGGTTGATCCCCAAGGCTATCAGAATATTGATCTCAAGGGAAAGTTAGAGTCCCCTGCTACGATGCGTCAGCGTCGCGAGGGCCTGGCCGATGAGTTTATGCAAGGAATTGGTCGAGATGTCTTTTATGATGACAAGAAAGAACAGGTTATTTTGACTGGTAATGCCACTATTAAACGCCTTCTCAATATGCAAATGCTCGATCAATTACAGGGTTGGCAAATTGAATATGAAGACATTAAAGAGAGCTACAAAGTAAGGCCTCAGAAAGTGGATACGAAGGCACAACCGCAATCTCGTGCGATCCTAGCCCCCCGTAAGAAGGTCGTACTTAATTAATATGATTTCACCAAAACCGTCTACTTTACTGGCCGAAGGCTTGCAAAAACGCTATGGCTCTCGAACCGTAGTGCGCGATGTCAGCATTGAAGTTAAAAGTGGTGAAGTAGTTGGTTTGCTAGGGCCCAATGGGGCAGGCAAGACCACATCTTTTTATATGATTGTTGGTTTGGTTCCTCTTGACGGTGGCAGCATTCTGTTAGATGGGGAAAAGATTAGTGGCCTGCCGATTCATCGGCGCGCTCGACTGGGCCTCTCCTATCTTCCACAAGAAGCGTCTGTATTTCGGAAACTAAATGTTGCCGAAAATATTCAGGCCGTTCTTGAATTGCAGGAGATTGATGGAAGACCGCTTAATAAAAAACAAATCCAAGAGCGCTTAGACGAGCTCTTAGGTGAACTACAGATTACACATTTACGAAATAACCCGGCTCTTTCCCTCTCCGGTGGAGAGCGCCGCAGAGTTGAAATTGCTCGCGCCCTAGCTTCGCATCCCAAATTTATCTTACTGGATGAGCCATTTGCCGGCGTTGACCCAATTGCAGTTGGTGAAATTCAACGTATTGTACGTTTCTTACGGGACCGCCAAATCGGGGTCCTGATTACCGATCACAACGTTCGTGAGACGCTCGGCATTTGTGACCACGCCTACATCATTAGCGAAGGTAGCGTGCTAGCAGAAGGTAAGGCGGATGAAATTATCCAAAATGATGCGGTAAGAAGAGTTTATTTAGGTGAAAACTTCCGCATGTAATCGTTTTGGCATTGAATCAACCAGCCGAAAAGACTAAACCTAGATTGGTGCATTGCGTCAGACTGAAGTAATTTTTTCAGTGAGATAGCTCTTTATATTCTAAAAACCATACTGGGATTGGCTCAGTGGTTTATGGTTGATCAAAAAACTTCCTTAATGAAGGGGGTATTGATTTTTCCCTATTGGTTTTATAAGAAATCGCTGATACCCTAGAGTTGCATGAAACCTCAGTATCTCGTGTAAGCAATCAAATTTCTAAGTTT
>DENG01000050.1:7784-8568 GCA_002359975.1 Polynucleobacter sp. UBA2650 | reverse complement strand
AGGGTGAGTGTTAACACGAAGCGCTGTAGCGAAGTATCGGGAGTTGCTACGCATCCCCACCATGCATTTGCGTAGACCTTAATCATGGAGGTTTGTCATGCATTTAAGAATTAATAGCCGTCATCTTGAAGTTACTCCAGCAATCCGCACACATTTAGAATTCCGTCTTGAGCGCATTCGTAAGCATTTTGATCATGTGATCGATGCATCTGCATTTCTGATGGTGGATAAGGCCAAAGAGAAGAGCCTGCGCCAGACCGCTGAACTTACTCTGCACCTAAAAGGCAAGGAACTCTTTGCCCAGGCTCACCATGAGGACCTGTACCACGCAGTGGATGCGGTGATTGATAAACTAGACCGACAATTGGTCAAGCACAAAGAAATTATCCAAGATCACCACCATGATAAAAATAAGGTGCAAAGTATTTCTCAATAGAGACCTATAATCTAAGGTCATGAGCGTACTCACTGACCTTTTTACTGCTGATGGCATTAATCTCAATGGTTTGGCTAAATCCAAAGTCGAAGCCTTTGAGATTGCCAGTCAGTACTTTGCCAAAAAACTCGATATCCCCGCTGAAACCGTATTAGGATTTCTGGAAGCTCGGGAAGCATTAGGAAGCACCGGTTTAGGTGAGGGTGTCGCAATTCCCCATGGTCGCATTAAGGGGCTTAAACAGCCGGCTGCTGCCTTCTTTCGCTTAAGTAGTCCCATTGAGTTCAATGCCCCTGACGGTCAAGCTGTCTCTTTAATCATTTTTTTATTGGTTCCAGAAAAAGCAAC